>JAICLN010000069.1 GCA_025925615.1 Actinomycetospora sp.
CGCGGCGAATCCCGGTGGGCGGGAACCGGGCCGGGCGCCACCACCCTCCGCGAGGGGCACACCACGCACCCCCGACCGGCCGCGCCCAGGCCTGACGTGCCCCTCGTCGAGGCACGCGCCTCGAGAGCGCTCAGGAGGCCGGCAGCGTCACGTGCGGCAGCGACTCGCGGCGGGCGAAGTCGGCGCTGATCTCCCCCGCCGTCGCGAGCAGCAGCGGCAGGTGGTGCTCGACGAGGCGCTCGACCGACGTCTCGGCGGCGTGGCAGTTCACGTTGACGCCGGCGATCACCCGGCCGCTGCCGTCGCGCAGGGGGGCCGCGACCGAGCGGATGCCGAGGGTCAGCTGCTCGTCGGTCAGCGCCCAGCCCCGGGCCCGGACCTCGCGCAGCGCGGCGTCGCGCTCCTCGCGGGTGGGCAGCCAGCGCGGGACCAGCCCCGAGCGGGTCGGCTCGGCGAGGACGCGGTCCAGCTCGTCGGGTGGCAGGGCCGCCAGCTGCACCTTGCCCAGCGAGGTCGGCAGCGCGGGGAAGCGCGTGCCGATCTGGACGGCCAGCGAGACGATCTTCGGCACGCTCGCGCGGGCCACGTAGACGATGTCGGAGCCGTCGAGCTGGGCGATCGAGCAGGACTCGTGGGTCCGCCTCGAGAGCGCCTCGAGGTGGGGGCGCGCGGCCTCCCAGAGCCCCATCGACCCGACGTAGGCCACCCCCAGCTCGAGCACGCGGGGGGTGAGGGCGTACCCGCGGTCACCGCTGCGGACATAGCCGAGCTCGGTGAGGGTCAGCAGGATCCGGCGCGCCGTGGGCCGGGCGAGGCCGGTCGCCGTCGCGACCTCGGCGAGGGTCATCGCGGGGCGCTCCGGACCGAACGCCGCGATCACCTCGAGCCCGCGCGCGAGCGCCTCGATGAAGTCCGGTCCGGCTCCCTCGCGTGGCACGCGTCCCTCCCCGGCCTCGTGGTGGGCGCAGCGTAGCCCGTCGTTGACCGTCTGGCGGACGTTCGGCCCGAACTCGTCCATCGTCGGTCGCCGCCGCCGAGACGTTGACAGCGAAACCACGCCTGAGCAGAGTGACCGACACTACGTGACCGTCATACGGACGACCGTCCGTGACCGAGGGAGCGCCATGTCCGAGTCCACCGGCGAGGCCCGACGCCCGGTCGTCCTGCGCGGCGGCACCGTCCTCACCCTCGACGCGGCGCACACCGTGCTGACCGACGCCGACGTCCTCGTCGTCGACGACCGCATCGCCGCCGTCGGCCCGGACCTCGCCGTCCCGGACGGCACCGAGGAGATCGACGCCCGCGGCGGCATCGTCATGCCCGGGATGATCGACACGCACCGCCACATGTGGCAGACCGCGATGCGCGGCTACGGCGCCGACTGGACCCTGACCCAGTACTTCGTCTGGTACTACCTCGAGCACGGGACGGCATTCCGGCCCGAGGACGTGCACGCCGGCAACCTCCTGGGCGCGATCGAGGCCATCGACGCGGGCGTGACCACGACGGTCGACTGGTCCCACGGGTTGCAGACACCGCAGCACGCCGACGCCGCCGCCGACGCCCTCGAGGCCGTACCCGGCCGGTTCGTGCTCGCCTACGGCAACATCCAGGACGCGCCCGCGAACTGGACCGCGTCGCCCGGGTTCCGCGACTTCGTCGACCGCCGGTGCAGCGGCGACCGCGACATGCTCGGCTTCCAGCTGGCCTTCGATGTCACCGGCGATCCGTCGTTCCCCGAGAAGCCGGCGTTCGAGGTGGCCCGCGAGCTCGGTGTGCCGGTGACGACGCACGCCGGCGTCTGGGGCGCGACGAACGACGACGGCATCCGGCTGATGCACGACCACGGCTTCGCGACGCCGGAGACGGTCTACGTCCACGCCGCGTCGCTCTCCGCGGACTCCTACCACCGCATCGCCGCGACCGGTGGCTCGATCTCGGTGTCGACCGAGAGCGAGCAGTCCGCGGGCCAGGGCTACCCGCCCACCTGGGCGCTGCGGGCGCACGACCTCCCGGTGTCGCTGTCGATGGACACGACCGTCTGGTGGAGCGGCGACCTCTTCTCCGCGATGCGCTCGACGCTGGGCGCCGACCGCTCCCGCGAGCACCTCGAGGCGCACGCCGGGGGCGAGACGGTCACCCACGCGTCGCTGCGCGCCGAGCAGGTCGTCGACTGGGCCACCCGCGGCGGCGCCCACGCGCTGGGCCGCGACGACCTCGGCAGCCTCGAGGTCGGGAAGAAGGCCGACGTCGTGCTGATCCGCAACGAGCACTCGCCGGTGATGTTCCCCCTGCTGCACCCCTACGGGCACGTCGCCTTCCAGGCCCAGCGCGGCGACGTCAAGGCCGTGCTCGTCGACGGGCGCGTGGTCAAGCGGGACCACCGCCTCGTCGGGGTCGACCTCGCCGCCGTACGCCGGACCGTCGAGGCGACGGTGGAGCACCTGCGCAGCACCCTCGGCGACGAGGCCTGGGCGCAGGGCATGAACCCCGAGGTACCCACGACGAAGGTCCTCGACAACCCCTACACCTACACCGACTACCGGTCGTCCTCGACGCACGGTGGTCGCTGACGCGACGTGTGCGTGGCGTCAGCCCAACGACGAGTACAGCGCCTGCTCGAAGTCCCCGTAGAGCTTCCAGGCCTCGTCCTCGACGATGAACGGCAGCGAGTTCGTGTAGATCGACGCGCAGATCCCCGTCGTCCTGTCGATGAAGAAGTGCGTGTTGAACAGGCCCGCCCACGCCCCGCTCCACGCCCGGCGCCGGCCCGGGACATCCATGGTGTTGAGCAGCAGCCCGTAGCCCCAGGTCCAGCCCGGGCCGAGGTGCAGCGTGTCGGTGGTCGCCGGGTCGGCCGTCGCGATCTCCGTCGGGAACGGGGCGCCCTCGAGCTGGTCGGAGAACGCCGCGTCCACGGTCTCCTGGCTCAGGATGCGCGCCCCGTCGAGCTCGCCGCCACGCAGCAGCGCCCGCTCGAAGCGGATGTAGTCGCGCGGCGTGGAGTGCAGCCCGTGACCGCCCGCCCACCAGGACGGGTCGTCGGGCAGGACGTTGCCGATCGACGCCCACGCGCCGTCCTCGCCCTTGACGTGCACCGGGGTCTTGTTGCCCTGCCGCGCGTCGTCGAGGGCGAACATCGTGTCGTCCATGCCCAGCGGTCCGGTGATGTTCTCCTTGATCACGACGTCGAGGGTCGTCCCGGCGACGGACTCGACCACCCGGCCGAGCCAATCGATGTTGATGCCGTACTCGAAGCGGGTGCCGGGATCGGCCACCAGCGGCGCGCCGAACGCCGCCATGTCGCCGGGGACGACGTTGGGGAGCCCGGTCACCGACTCGTAGTGGGCGAGCTCGGCGTTCCAGAACCAGTACGAGAGCCCCGAGGTGTGCGTGAGGAGGTGCTTGACCGTCGCGCGGCTCGCCGGCGCCCGCAGCCGGGGGGTGTCGCCGTCGAACCCGTCGAGCACCTGCAGCTCGCCGAAGGCCGGGAGGTAGCTCTCCACGGGCGCGGCCAGGTCGAGCCGGCCTTGCTCCACCAGCTGCAGGGCGGCCGTCGTCGCGACCATCTTGGTCATCGACATGATCCGGAAGTGGGTGCTCGTGGAGACCGGTTCGCCGTCACCGACCACGCGCTCGCCGGCCGCGCCCTCGTAGATCACCCCGTCCCGGTCGGCCGCGATGGCGGCGACGTGGGGTACGGCGCGGTCCTCGACCGCCGCCTGCAGGACCGTGTCGATCGCGGAACCATTGATCGTGGACACCAGCTGACCTCCGTCGTCTCACGCGCCCCGGGTGTGGAGCGTCCGTGTCGGCTCGATCACACCAGAAGCGCGTGGCCCAGGTCACGTCCGGAAGAAGAGGATGGTGGCGTGAGCACCGGTGCCCAGACCGACGGAGCCCAGACCGACGGAGCCCAGGACGACGGGACGCAGCGCGGCGAGATTCTCCGGCCCGTCCCTCCCGACGCGGCCACGGCGTCCCGGATGGGGCGGTTCCTCACCGCGGCGCTCGGCCCGGGCGACTACCACGCGCTGCACCGCTGGTCGGTCGAGGACCCGGAGGCGTTCTGGCGCGCGGTGATCGCGTTCTTCGACATCGAGGTCACCGGCCTCACGACGGCGCTCGCCGATGCGGGCATGCCGGGCGCGCGCTGGCTCCCCGGGGCCCGACTGTCCTACTCCGCCCACGCGTTGCGGCAGGAGTGGACCGGACCCGCCGTCGTCGGGATCTCGCAGGCCCGGGGCCGGGTCGAGCTCTCCTTCGACGAGCTGCGCGACCAGGTGGCGCGTGCCCGGACCGGGCTCGTGCGGCTCGGCGTCGGGCCCGGCGACCGGGTGGCCGGCTACCTGCCCCACGTCCCGGAGACGATCGTCGCGTTCCTCGCCACGGCGTCGCTGGGCGCGGTGTGGTTGTCGTGCCCGCCGGAGTTCGGCCCGCGGGCCGTGATCGACCGGCTCGGCCAGGTGGAGCCGACGGTCCTCGTCGCCGTCGACGGCACCCGCTGGGGCGAGCGGGCGATCGAGCGCACCGAGCAGCTCGCCGAGATCCGCCGCGCCCTGCCGTCGTTGCGTACGACCGTGTTCCTGCCCTACCTCGACCCCGACGCGGCGACCCCGCCCGGCGCGACGACGTGGACGGAACTGCTCGCCGAGCCCGGGCCGCTCGAGCACGTCGCGGTCGCCTTCGACCACCCGCTCTACGTGCTGTTCTCCTCGGGCACCACGGGCCTGCCGAAGCCGATCGTGCACGGCCACGGCGGGATCGTCCTCGAGCACCACAAGGCCCTCGGGCTGCACAACGACGTCCGGCCCGGCGACCGGTTCTTCTGGTACTCGACCACCGGCTGGATCATGTGGAACTACGGCGTCTCGGCGCTGCTCGTCGGCGCCACCGTGGTCTGCGTCGACGGCAACCCCGCCTTCCCGGACCTCGATGCGCTCTGGGCGATGGCGCAGGACGAGCGGCTGACCCAGTTCGGGACGTCGGCCTCGTTCCTCATGATGTGTCGCGACGCCGGCCTGCGGCCGGGGCACGACCACGACCTGTCCGGGCTGCGGATGCTCGGCTCGACGGGCTCGCCGCTGCCCGCCGAGGGCTTCCGGTGGGCCGCGGACACCTTCGGACCCGACGTGCTGGTCAACTCGACGTCGGGCGGCACCGACGTGGCGAGCGGGTTCGTCGGGGCGGCCCCGTTGCTGCCGGTACGCGCCGGGGAGATCCCGGGGGCGATGCTCGGCGTCGACGTGCACGCCTTCGACGAGGACGGCCGGGACGTGGTGGGCGAACCGGGCGAGCTGGTGATCACCGCCCCGATGCCGTCGATGCCGGTCGCGCTGTGGGGTGACGACGACGGCGAGCGGATGCGGGCGACGTGGTTCGAGCGCTTCCCGGGGTTCTGGACCCAGGGCGACTGGATCACGGTGTACGACGACGGCGGGTGCGTCATCAGCGGCCGCTCCGACGCGACGCTCAACCGCGGCGGGGTGCGGCTGGGGACCTCGGACTTCTACACGGTCGTCGAGGACGTCGAGGGCGTGACCGACAGCCTCGTCGTGCACCTCGAGGACTCCGTCGGCGGCGCCGGGACGCTCGTGCTGTTCCTCGTGGGCGGTCCCGACCGGCCGGCGCTGGAGGCCGAGATCGTGCGCCGGCTGCGCAGCGAGATGTCACCACGGCACGCGCCCGACGAGATCGCCTGGCTCGACGCGCTCCCCCGCACGCTCTCGGGCAAGAAGCTGGAGACCCCGGTGAAGCGCCTGCTGGGCGGGGCCGCCCCGGAGAAGGTGGCCAGCCGGGACTCGCTCGCCGACCCGGCTGCGCTGGACGCGGTCGTCGAGTGGGTGCGCCGACGGTCGTGAGCACCGGATGCGGGGCCGAGTGGACTCCCACGGCTGCCGCCGCAACCATGGGAGTCCACTCGGCGGGGTCGACGCCGCCGGCCCCCGTCCGACACGCGCGTGCTCACGCACCGTGGACACCCGCCGACTGACCGAATCCTGTCCGTTCCGGACACGATCGACCATTGTCGGGCCCCTGTCGGATGTGTTCTCCTCACGCGCACTTCCCCCTGGAAGCCGTCTCGATCTCCGACGGCCGGCACACCGAGGAGACCGCCATGGCCCGATCGTCGTCGGCGGGACCTCCCGCGATCACCTACTGCGTCGACTTCGCGAGGACCGACGACCACGGCCACGTCATCGTCGGGACGGCGGCCGTGGGAGATCAGGTCACCATGGTCGACGAGAGCGGCACCCGGTGCTGCGGCACCGTCGTCCTCCACAGCCCCGACCTGCGGATCCTGCTCGTGAAGCCGGACCCGGAGACCTGCCCGAGCACCGTCGTGGCGCCGACGAAGCACCGGGCCCGGGGCGCCTCCGACCTCTGAGGCGTCACGCGACGCGGGCGCCGGTGGTGAACAGCCGGCGGTGACGCGTCGGGGTGATCGTTGTGGTCTTGCGGAACTGGGCCCGCAGGTTGGCCGGCGTCCCCAGCCCGACCTGGGCGGCGATGTCGTCGACCGTGTCGTCGGTGGTCTCCAGCAGTTCCTTGGTCCGCTGGATCCGCTGGTGGTGCAGCCACGCCAGCGGCGTCGACCCGGTGCCGGCGAGGAAGTGCCGGTGGAAACTGCGCCGGGACATCGCGGCCCGGGCCGCCATCTGGTCGACCGTCACGGGGTCGGCGAGGTGGGCCAGCATCCATTGCTGCGCTGCGGCGATCGCGCTGTCGCAGGGCGGCGTCGCCGGCGCCTCGATGAACACGGCCTGGGCCTGCTCGTCACGCGGGGCCATGACGACGCGACGCGCGACGTGGTTCGCCAACGACGGGCCGATGTCGCGGCGCAGCAGGTGCAGGGCGAGGTCGAGGCCCGTCGTGACGCCGCCCGAGGTGAGGATCGCGCCGTTGTCGACGAACACCGCCGACGGGTCGACCGTCAGCGACGGGTACTGGCGGGCCAGCTCGTCGCACAACGACCAATGTGTGGTCACCCGCAGCCCGTCGAGGAGCCCGGCCTGGGCCAGGGCGAAGGCGCCCGAGCAGACCGACACCATCCGGGCGCCCCGGCGGGCGGCGTCCCGCAGGGTGCCCAGCGTCATCTGGTCGAGCCGGGCCGAGGCGGCGCCGGACCAGCCCGGGACGATGACCGTGTCCGCCGTGCGCAGCAGGCGCAGGTCCCCGTCCGGGTTGACCGTCGTCCCGCCCGCCATCCCCACCGGCCCGGGCGCCACCCCCGCCGTGCGCACCTCGTAGAGCTCGGGCGCCTCCCGGGCGAACACGTGCATCGGGATCGCGAAGTCCAGCGGGAGGACCCCCTCGATCACCACGACGACGATGCGGTGCCGGGTCATGGCACGATTCTATTGCCGAGCGGCATTCGTGCCACTCCCTCGACGCGGCACCGTGACCACGTCGTGAACGGCCCTCCGACCAAGGACCGGGGCGTCACCGGCGGCTGGCACCAACCATGCGGTTCGTGGCAGTCCGGCCGCTGTCGACCCCGTCCCGCCCGGCCCATGCTCGATCCGTGTCCAGCATGGAAGAACTGCTCGAGCGGAACCGGTCCTTCGCGGCCACCGACGCCAGGGACCGGCTCCCGGCCATCCCCTTCATCCCGAACCGCCAGCTCTACGTCATCACGTGCATCGACCCCCGCGTCGACCCCGCCGTCGTGCTGGGACTCGACCTGGGCGACGCCATCGTCGCCCGCAACGTGGGCGGTCGCGTGACGCCGGCGGTCCTGCAGGACCTCGGGTGGATCACCCACCTCCACCGCACCAAGACCCCCGACGCCGGGTGGTTCGAGCTCGTGGTGATCCACCACACCGACTGCGGGTCCGCGCTGCTCGCCGACGACGAGCTGCGCCACGGCTTCGCCGTCGCCGGCGGCTTCGACGACGCCGAGCTCGCCGCGCTGGCGGTCACCGACCCCGACACGACCGTGAAGGCGGACGTCGAGACCCTGCGCGCCTCACCGGTGCTCGACGCCCGTGTGTCGGTCTCGGGCTACGTCTACGACGTCGCGACCGGGAGGTGCGCCGCGCGTTCCTGAGCAGTAATCCGCCCTATGACACGGAATCAAGGGAAGCACGCCGATAGGGCTCACGAGCGTCAGCACCTCTCGATGATCGTCGCGTTCGACTGGCCCCCGCCCTCGCACATCACCTGCAGGCCGCGGGTCCCACCGGTCCGGCGGAGCTCGTGGACGAGCTTGGTGGCCAGGACCGCGCCCGTGGCGCCGAGCGGGTGGCCCATCGCGATCGCGCCGCCGTTGACGTTCGTGCGCTCCAGCGGCGCACCCGTCTCCTCCGCCCACGCGAGGACGACCGGCGCGAAGGCCTCGTTGCACTCGAAGAGGTCGATGTCGTCGATCGTCAGGCCGGCCCGCTTCAGCACCGCCTGCGTGGCCGGGATCGGCCCGGTGAGCATGAACACCGGGTCCTCCCCGACGACGGCGAGGGTCGAGACCTTCGCGATCGGCGTCAGTCCGTGGGTGCGCACCGCGTCCTCGGAGGCCACCAGGATCGCCGCCGACCCCACGCTGACCTGCGAGGACACCGCGGCGGTGAGCCGGTAGCCCTCGCGCAGCGGCGGCAGCGTGGCCATCTTCTCCCGGTCGACGGACGGGCGGATGCCCTCGTCGCGGTCGAGGCCGTTCAACGGGGCGAGCTGGTCGGAGAACCGGCCCTCGTCGGTTGCGGCCGCCGCGCGCCGGTGGCTCTCGACCGCGAACTCCTCCATCCGCTCCCGGCTGATGTCCCACTTCTCCGCGATCAGCTGCGCGCCACGGAACTGGCTGATCTCCTGGTCGCCGTACCGCTCGATCCAGCCGGCGCCCTCGCGCCGGGTCCCCATCTTCTCGAGCACCGAGGCGTTCGCGTCGATCGGCACGATCGCCATGTTCTCGACGCCCGCGGCGACGACGAGGTCCTGCGTGCCGGAGAGGACCGCCTGCGCGGCGAAGTGCAGGGCCTGCTGGGAGGACCCGCAGGCCCGGTTGATCGTCGTGCCCGGGACGTGCTCGGGCAGCCCCGCCGAGAGCCACGCGGTGCGCCCGATGACCCCGGCCTGCGGGCCGAGCTGGCTCACGCAGCCCATGAGGACGTCGTCGACGGCGCCGGGGTCGATCCCGGTGCGCTCCACCAGGGCGGTCAGCGTGTGCGCCCCGAGGTCGGCGGGATGGACGTCGGCGAGGGCCCCCTTGCGGGTCCCGACCGGCGTGCGGACGGCGTCGACGATGTAGGCCTCGGGCACGGTTCCTCCCGACGAGTGAGTGGTCTCCCGCCCCAGTGTCAGGGGTGTTACGACTGGGCGCGAGACCGTCCCGCCGGGAGCCGGGGACGAGTAGCGTGGACAAAGCGGGAGTGCCATTCCACGTGTGCGGATCCGACTCGGCGGGGAGCCGTGTCCCGCCGGGGTGTCCACCCCCGGCGTCCGGGATCGGGTGAACGGGGTGTTCTGTGCTCGAGGAAGGCCGCGAGGCGGAGCCGTGCGATGACCACGCCGAGGTCGTGGCCGGTCGGTACCGGCTCGGTCCGGTGCTGCGGCGGTCACCGGGCTGCTGCGCGCACCGGGCCTACGACGAGCTGCTCCGGCGAACCGTGCGCGTGACCCTTGTCCAGAGCGCCCCCGCCACGTCGTCCTCCTTCGCGCTCCGCCCCCAGGGGTGGCACGACCGGGACCCCGAGGTGGCCGAGCTCTACGACGCCGGCAGCGACGCGGGCCGCCTCTTCTTCGTGACCCACCACCCCGAGGAGCCCACGCTCGCGGAGACGACGCCCCCGGAGGGCCTCGACCTCGCCCAGTTGCGTGACCTGGGCGCCTCGATCGCCACCACCCTGCTCCCCCGCCACCGGCGGGGCGCAGCGCACGGCGGCCTCGACGCCGGCACCGTCTCGTTCTCCCCGGGCGGCACCTCGCTGGCCGACTTCGGGCTCCTGCCGTGGCTCGCGGAGTGGGGCGACGTCGCGGTGACGCCGCCGTTCCCCGCCCCGGAGCAGCGCACGGGCACACCGACCGGCCCGGCGACGGACGTGTACGCCCTCGGCCGGTTGCTCGGCGAGCTGGCCCCGCAGGGCGGACTGCAGCCCGACGTCGAAGAACTGCTCACGGACATGACGGCCGACTCGCCGGCGGCCCGGCCCTCCCTGGAGGAGGTGCTGCGCCGGCTCACCGGCCGGGACGATCGGAGCGCGCCATCCGCAGCGCGGGTCCGCGGGCGTCAGGGTCGGCGCGTCGGGCTGGTCGCGGCCGTGGCCTGCTGCCTCGTGGGTCTGGGCGCCGGGCTCTCGGCGTTCGCCGGCTCGATGCCGCACTCCGCGGCCACCGGCGCCACCCTCGCCGCCACGGCAGCGGTACCGGCCCCCGTCGTCGCGCCCGCCCTCCCCCCGATCGCGGCGCGCGGCGGCGGATCCGACGACGAGACCGTCGCGGTCCGATCGTCGCGCTCCGACGAGTCCGAGTCCGCCAGCACCGGGTCCGGCGACGACGGCACCCGCACGTCGGCCCGGCTGGTCGACGTCGTGGACCGGACCCCTACCGCCCCGGCCGACGGAACCGACACCGACGAGAGGACGAGCACGACGCCGAGCACGCCGACGACCTCGGTGCCCCATGACGACCAGGAGCGGGCCGGGAAGTCCGACGACCCGACCCGGTCCCACCGCACTCCGTCGTCGACGCCGGACCGCTCGCGCGACCTCGGTGACGTCCTCCACCGTGTCGACACCGTGCTCACGCACCGGCCCGGGTCCTCGAAGCCGGACGCCGGGTCGAGCGGTCACACCGGGAAGGCCACCACCGTGTCCACGTCAAGCACGACCGGCGACGACGCCCCGCCGGCGGCGGGCCACGACCTCCTGCGCACCCTCGACCAGGAACCCTCGTGAGCGCCGCGGGCTGGGTGCGGCCCTGGCTGCAGCTCGTCGAGATCTCGGTCTCGGCGCCGATCGTGATCACCTATCGCACGGCACGGCTCGTCGCGGGTGGCTGGCCGCCGGACGCACGCGAGCGTCGGGAGTTCGTGCGCATGGTCCGGGAGAAGGCCGGTGCGTTCACCGAGGTCGGCATGGCGGCGGTCACGACGCCGCCGAAGGACACCGCCCGGCTGGTCGGCGGCGTCGTCGCCCCGATGCACCGCACCGTGGTGGGCAACCGCAAGCGGCTCAGCGGTCACTGACGCGGCCGGTGTCCTCCATCCCGCCCTCGATGACCAGGGCGGCCGGCGGCAGCTCCCCCGCGGTCGGCGCCGCGAGCGCCGGCGCCTCGGCGTGATACCGCGCGACCTTCTCGGCCTTGCGCGGCGGACGGTCGTTGGCGATCAGGACGGCCATCCACGGCAGCGGGACCGAGGCGATCACGAGCACCGCGGCCACGATGGTCCAGCCGAAGCCGATGGCGAGCACCCCGGCGGCGACGAGGCACGGGATGCGCATCGCCATGATCAGCGAGTAGCGGCGACGGCGGGCGGCGAACTGCTCGGCGGGCGAGACGGGGGCTGCGGTGATCAGGACGGGGGACTGCGACCGACGCACGTCGGACTCCTCTCGGGCTCCGTTGCCCGGTGGTGCCTGCCGGTCACGATGCGATTCCGAACCGGCATCAGCATCAACACCGAGAGGTCGGCCCACCATCCGTCCGGGAGTCGCGGCGGGTGGTGTCCCCTCTCACGGGTGGGTCAGGCCGAGGTGCGCAACGACGCCGCGAGCCGGACGAAGCCCTCGTCGAGCGGGACCTGCGGGGCGTAGCCGAGGTCGCGCCGTGCGGCGGTGATGTCGAACCAGTGGTCGGTGGCCAGCTGCCGGGCGAGGAACCTCGTCATCGGCGGGTCGCCAATCTCGCCGAACACACCCACCCGCTCCAGCACCCGCCAGACCGACTCCACCGCGGCGCCCGCCGCGAGGGCCACGGGCAGGGGGACGGTGCCGCGCACCGGCGCCAGCCCGCCCGCGACGACGATGCCGTTGACCAGGTCCCGGACCGGTCGCGGGTCCCCGGAGGTCACGAAGTAGGCCCGTCCCGCACAGGCGGCGTCCGGGGCGAGGTGCGCGGCGGCGTCGAGGTGGGAGCGGGCCGCGTCGTCGACGTAGGTGGTGTCGACGACGGCGGACCCGTCGCCGACGAACCGGAGCCGCCCGCTGCGGGCCCGGTCGAGGATGCGGGGGACGAACTGGGTGTCGCCCGGGCCCCAGACCAGGTGCGGGCGCAGCGCGACCGTGGCCAGGTCCGGCCCGTTCGCGGCGAGCACCATCCGCTCGGCCTCGGCCTTCGTCGCCGGGTAGGCCGACTCGAAGTGCGTGGCGTAGGGCAGGGACTCGTCGCCGCCGCGGATGTCGCCGCCGGTGTGCACGACGCTCGGCGTGCTGGTGAACACGAACCGCCCGACGGCGGCGTCGCGGCAGGCGTCGAGCAGCACGCGGGTGCCCTCGACGTTGCTGTGCCGGAAGGCCGCGTCGCCACCGGAGATGCCCGCCTTCGCCGCCACGTGGAACACGACGTCGCAGCCCGCGAGCGCATCGCGGCAGGCGGCCGGGTCGGTGAGGTCCCCGCGGACCGTCGCGACGCCGCGCTCGCGCAGCGCCGGGTAGTCGCCGCGGGCGAGGCTCGTGACGCCGTCACCGCCGGCCAGCAGCGCGTCGACGACGGCGCCGCCGAGGAACCCGCCACCGCCGGTGACCAGGGCCTTCACGACGGCGCGCCCGACACCCGACGACCCAGCTCGGCCGCGGCCCACTGCCCCAGCGCCTCGCGGTCGATCTTCGAGTTGTGCCGCGGGTCGACCGGCAACCCCCGGTGCTCGAGGAACGTCGTGATCGTCCGGGTCCGCGGGTTCGCGGCGGCGAGCGCCCCGAGCTCCCGCCGGACCGCGGCCGTCATGGGGGCGCCGTCGAGCATCTCGACGACCGCCACCGGCGTCCGGTCGGGCCGGGGGCC
>JAICLN010000271.1 GCA_025925615.1 Actinomycetospora sp.
CAGCGCCCGAGCGTGCCCAGGAGCTCGTCGAGCTCGTCGTCGAGGGCGTCGATCACCCGCTGCTGGGCGAGGTCGGTGGCCACCTCGATGGCCTCGCGAGCGGCCCGACCGGCCGGGGTCAGCCCGCCGTCGGCGATCCAGCCCCGCGCAGCGAGTCGAGCCGCCGCGGCATCCATGGCCTCGGCCGACCAGCCGCGGGTGCCGGTGTACTCGTAGAGGTCGAACCCGATCCGCAGCTCGGTGAGGACGTTCGCCTCGAGCCCGTCGACGCCGGCCGCGGTGCAGGCGCCGAGGTGGGCGTCGCCGCGGTGCTCGCGGTAGAGCGAGGCGACGTGCCACAGCGCGGCGTGCGGGTCGGTCGGCCAGGGCCGGTCGCGCAGCCCGGCGTAGAGCGGGCGGCCGGCGAGGTCGCCCGGGCCCGCGGCGTCGAGGGCC
This sequence comes from Actinomycetospora sp., assembly GCA_025925615.1. GTDB lineage: Bacteria > Actinomycetota > Actinomycetes > Mycobacteriales > Pseudonocardiaceae > Actinomycetospora. The sequence continues at coordinate 436 of JAICLN010000271.1, forward strand.
TCGCGCAGCGTCCGCGTCACGCGCCCGATATCGGACACGTCGGTGCCCTCCAGCGCCGCGCGCAGGCCCTCGCCGCCGCCGAGCTCACGGACCACGAGGAGCTCCTCGACGGTGCACGCGGCCCGGGCCTGGCGCCAGAGCTCGCCCGCGAGCCCGGGCTCGAAGACCGCGAACGTCGCGGCGACGACCCCGGGCGACGGGTCGCCGAGGACGCAGCCACGCCCGCCGACGTAGCCGGTGAGGAAGTCGAGCCCGGCCTTCGCCAGGTGCTCGTGCGCGGGCGCGCTCCAGACGTTGACCATCGCGAGCGGCTCGAGCACGTGGCGCAGCCGCCGCGCCGGCGTCTCGGGGCGCGGCGCGACGGCCCCGGGCCGGGGCTGCAGGAAGACCTCGCGGGCCTCGGCGAAGTCCACGGCTCAGCCCAGCGTGAAGGGGTCTCGGGTGCCTCCCGTGAGCTCCACCCACACGGCCTTGGTCTCGAGGTAGGAGTCCACGGCGGCGACCCCGTTCTCGCGGCCGAGCCCGGAGTCCTTGTAGCCGCCGAAGGGCACGCTCGGCGACACCACCCGGTAGGCGTTGATCCACACGGTGCCGGCCTTGATGCGGGCGGCGACCCGGTGCGCGCGGTGCACGTCCTTGGTCCAGACCGCGCCGGCGAGGCCGTAGGGCGTGTCGTTGGCGAGCTTCACCGCGTCGTCCTCGTCGGTGAACGTCGTCGCCGCGAGGACCGGCCCGAAGACCTCCTCGCGGAAGACGGTGTCGTCCGGCTTCACCGAGAGCACCGTGGGCTTCACGAAGTACCCGCCGAGGTCCTCGTCGGGGTCGCCGCCATAGGCCACGGTGGCGCCTTCCTGCCGCGCCGTCCGCAGGTAGCCCACGACCTTCTCGTACTGCATCCCGTTGGCCACCGGACCCATCTCGGTGTCCTCGGCGAAGGGATCCCCGAGCTTGATCTGGGCGGCACGCTCGGCGACGAGGCGGACCAGCTCGTCGTGCACGTCGGCGTGCACGATCAGCCGCGAGCCGGCCATGCAGGTCTGCCCGGTCGCGGCGAAGACCCCGGCGACGAGGCCGTTGGCGGCGGCCTGGAGGTCGGCGTCGGGGAAGACCACCTGGGGCGACTTCCCGCCCAGCTCGAGCGTGGCCGGGTGGAGGTTCTCCGCCGCGGCCACGGCGACCTTGCGCCCGGTGGCGGTCGACCCGGTGAACGCCACCTTGTCGATGCCGGTGTGCCCGGCCAGGTGCGCACCCGGACCGCCGGTGGAGGACGTGACGACGTTGACGACGCCGTCGGGGATACCGGCCTGCTCGACGAGCTCGGCGAACCCGAGCGTCGAGCCCGGCGCGTGCTCGGAGGGCTTGATGACGACGGTGCAGCCCGCGGCCAGGGCCGGGGCCACCTTCCAGCTCATCAGCAGCAGCGGGGAGTTCCACGGGGTGATCGCGGCGACCACGCCGACCGGCTCGCGGCGGGTGTAGACCAGGTAGTTCGGGTTCGGCGAGGGGATCTGGCGGCCCTCGAGGGTCGCGGCGATCCCGGCGTAGTAGTGGTACCAGCCGCCCAGGCCGTTGAGCTGCCCGAGCATCTCGCGGTAGAGCTTCCCCGAGTCGTTGACCTCGAGGCGGGCCAGCCGCTCGGCGTTCTCGGTGATGAGGTCGGCCAGGCGGCGCAGGCACGCGGCGCGGCCGAACGCCGTCAGCTGGCCCCACTCGCCGTCGAGCGCGGCGCGGGCGGCGGCGACCGCGGCGTCGATGTCCTCGTCCCCCCCGTCGGGGATCACCGCCCAGGACTGCCCGGTGTAGGGGTTCTGCGACTCGAAGGTCTTCCCCGAGACCGCCCCGACGGCCTTCCCGCCGACGAGCATCTGGAGGGATTCCAGCTCGCTCACGTCGTCTCCCCGGACCCGCCGCCGTGCGCGTGGCCATGGCCGTGGCCGTGGCCGTGCGCCGGCGGCTCGGCCGGGGCCGAGATGACCGGATCACCGGCCCGCAGCGGGACCTGCTCGTAGCGGCCCTCGTGGGCGGCCACCGGGCGGGTGTCGCCGGCGAGCTCGGGGTGCTTGGCCTCGAGGCGCTGACGCTGGTCCCACTTGCGCTGCATCGCGGTCACGTACTCGCGGTTGCCGTGGTAGGTGCCCCGCCAGGTCTGGGGCATCTGCTCGCGCGAGAGCCCGACGTCGGCGGTCCCGTGCAGTGCGGGGCGCGAGGGCACCTTGCGGGTCGCCGCACCGCACTCCGGGCACGCCGGGGCGGGCGCGTCCCGGCCCATCAGCCGCTCGAAGCGCAGGCCGCAGTCGCAGCGGTAGTCGTAGATCGGCATGGGCCCTCCGGGCCATGTGAACGGATTTGGTCGTCAGGATGACCAAATCCGTTCACATGCGATAGCTAAGCTACCAGTTGGAGATCGACTTCGCGAAGATGTCGGCGATGTCGTCCTCGGTGGGCGTGCGCGGGCACGTCGCGAGGAGACGCTGCTGCTTCATCGTGCCGTCGACGAGGTCGGGGATGTCCGACTCGCCGAACCCGACGGCCCCGATGCCGTTCGGGATGTCGATGTCGCGCATCAGCTCGGTCACCACGTGCGGGAGCTGCTCGGACGCGTTGCTCTGCGTGTCCGCGTTCGGACCGAGGAGCTTCGCGGCCGCCATGTGCCGGTCCGGCGCCGAGTCGAAGGAGAACCGGAACGCCTCCGGCGCCGTCAGCGACACCGACATGCCGTGCGGGACCATCGCCTCGTCCTGCGGGTAGCCGGCCGGGTGGAAGTCCCGGACCTGGCCCGCGATCGGGTAGGCGTTGGCGTGCGGGATGTGGACCCCCGAGTTGCCGAAGCCCATCCCGGCGAAGGTCGCCGCCATCATCATGTCCATGCGGGCGTCGACGTCCTCGTCACCGCGCTGGACCGCCGTGCGGAACGAGCGGGCCAGCAGCGACATCGACCTCTCGCACCACAGGTCCGAGACCGGGTTGGACCCGCAGTAGGTCACCCGCTCCTCGGGCTTCTTGCGGTTGAAGGACGTGTACCAGCGCGCGGTGTAGCTCTCCAGCGCGTGGCAGACGATGTCCATCCCCGCGGCCGCCGTCACCTGCGGGGGCAGGGTCATGGTCAGCAACGGGTCGACGACGGCCATCGTCGGGCGCAGCCGCCAGTGGCTGATCCCGGTCTTCACCCGCAGCGACAGGATGTCGAGCACGCACATCGCCGTCGACTCGGAGCCGGTGCCCGCCGTCGTCGGGACCGCGATGAGGGGCTTCAGGGCACCCGGGGGCACCTGCGCGTTCCCGACCGGCTTGTTGACGTAGTCCATCAGCTCACCGGGGAAGGTGGTGAGCAGGTTGACGGCCTTGGCGGTGTCGATCGACGAGCCGCCGCCGACCGCGACGAACCCGTCCCACGGGCCCTGCTCGGTGGCGTAGCCGATGGCCTTGTTCATCGAGTCGTCGGTCGGCTCGACGTGCACCCCGTCGAAGATCTCGACGGTCATGTCGTAACGGCGGATCTGGTCGGCGATGCGGTCAGGCAGGCCGGTCTGCTGCATCCCGGGGTCGGTGATCAGCAGGATGCGCTTCGCGCCGTACTGCGCGAGGTCGAACCCGATCTCGTCGCACGCCCCGGCGCCGAACTTCAGCGGCGGAGCCCCCCAGGTGAAGACGGACTCCTCGGTGGGGACGGGAGGGACGGTCACGTGTAGTGCCCTCCGTTCGAGACGGTCTTGAGCTGCTTGATCTGGTCGGGGTCGTGCCCGAAGACGACGGTGGCGTCGGTCTGCTCGGCGAGGCCGCGGATCTTCTCCACCGACGAGTAGAACTGGCCCATGTCGTTGACGATGGCGGCCGGCGTGGTCGGGGGACCGTAGGACTCACCCATGTACACCGCGTCCGAGGTGAAGATCATCGTGCCGGTGTCGGGCAGGTCGACCTGCATCGACATCGTTCCGGGGGTGTGCCCGGGGGTCTGGAGCAGCGTGACGCCGGGGAGGAACTCGGTGTCACCGGAGACGGTGTCCCAGTTCAGCTCCTCGTAGTCGGTCTTGAGGTGCGCCCCGGTGAACAGGCCGTCGAAGCCGAACGCGAACTCCTTCTCCTTGTCACTGCAGATCAGCTTCGCCGAGGAGTCCTTGAACAGGTCGGCGTTGCCGCAGTGGTCGAAGTGGAGGTGGCTGAGCACGACGTAGTCGATCTGGTTGACGCCCACGCCGAGCTGCTTGAGGCGTGAGTCCAGGTACTCGTCGTCGCTGACCTTCTCGTACGGGAAGAAGTCCTGCAGGCCCGTCGGGCCCCAGCGCTCCTCCCAGTCCCGGGGGCAGCTGGTGTCCCAGAGGATGGTGCCGTCGGGCGTCTCGACGAGCACGCAGTGCGTAGGCACGGTGGCCCACTCGGTCGGTTCGTCGCGCTGCTGGCGGGCACGGATCGACCGTCCCGGTTTGAGGAGCAGCCACGTCAGGTCTGCGGTCATCGCCCCGCAGTCGAGGATGCTCACCTTGATGTCGCCACTGGCCATCGCAGACCTCCGCGTCGAGTAGGGCCCCTGACGAGCGACCTTGCCTGTGACCGGGGCCACGGTCAATCCCGAAGATCGCCACGTGCGCACCAATCCACGTGAGTGGTGTCTCAGTCGCGCACGGACCGGTGCAGCGCCGCGAACTCCTCGCCGAGAGCGGCCGGCGTGTAGTGCGCGTTGAGGCCGCTCGGGTTCGGCAGCACCCAGAGGCGGGTGCTGCCGAGGCGGGCCTCCTGGAGCCCGACGACCGCCGCCCGATCGGCGAACGCCACGCGATAGGCGACGATCCCGACGACGGCGAGCCACGCCGGCCGGAGGGCCGCGACGAGCGCCCGGAGCCGCTCGCCGCCCGCGACCATCTCGGCGTCGGAGAGCTCGTCCGCGCGGGCGGTGGCGCGGGGCGCGACGTTGGTGATGCCGAGCCCGAGGCCGGGCAGCAGGTGCTGCTCGGCCGGGGCGAACACCCGCGGGGTGAAGCCGCCGGCGTGCAGGGCGGGCCAGAACCGGTTGCCGGGCCGGGCGAAGTGGTGGCCGGACCACGCGGAGACCAGGCCCGGGTTGATCCCGCTGAACAGCACCCGCAGCGGGGGGTCGCCCGGACCCGGGAGCACGTCGGGCAGGAGCCGGTCCCGGGCGGCCTCGAGCTCGGCGCGGGTCGGGCGCCGTGCCGGGACGGGTGCCTCGACACGGTCTCCTGCAGACGCCTCGGCCACTCGGCGCAGTGAACCACACCGTCGTGGCGCACCCCGGTTTCGAGCGAAGGGCACCTTCGGTCGAGTAGATCGTCGAGGGGCGCCCTTCGCCGGAATCCGCGCTTCGGGCGGCGCTGAGCGAAGGGCACCTTCGGTCGAGTAGATCGTCGAGGGGCGCCCTTCGCCGGAA
>JAICLN010000197.1 GCA_025925615.1 Actinomycetospora sp.
CCAGCGGCTCAAGCTCGCGACGCACCTGGGAGAGAAGGCCGACGTCTACGTCCTCGACGAGCCGACGACCGGGCGGCGCCTCGCCGGCGTCGAGCGGCTGCTCGGCCTGCTCGACCGGATGGTCGACGCGGGGAGGTCGGTGATCGTCATCGAGCACCACCAGGCCGTGATGGCGCACGCCGACCGGATCATCGACCTCGGTCCCGGGGCGGGTCACGACGGCGGGCGGGTCGTCTTCGAGGGGACACCCGCCGAGCTGGTCGCCGCCCGCTCCACGCTGACCGGCGAGCACCTCGCCGACTACGTGGGGGTCCCTCCACACGCAGGGTGGTCCCGATCACCGCGGTCCTGAGCTGGGGAAACCCCCGGTCCCACCCTCGGCGGGGTCCGGGTGGCCCGCGGCGACAGTACGCTCGCGGTGTGAAGGTCCTACTGCTGGAGAACATTCACCCGGTCGCCGCCGACGCGTTCCGCCGCGCCGGGCTCGAGGTCGAGGAGCGGCCCGGGTCGCTCTCCGGCGACGACCTCACCGACGCCCTGGCGGGGGTCTCCCTGCTCGGCATCCGGTCCAACACCAAGATCACCGCCGAGGTCCTCGACGCGGGGAAGGACCTCCTGGCGATCGGCTGCTTCTGCATCGGCACCAACCAGGTCGACCTCGCCGGCGCCGCCGAGCGCGGCATCGCGGTCTTCAACGCCCCCTTCTCGAACACCCGCAGCGTCGTCGAGCTGGTGCTGGGCGAGATCATCGCGCTCACCCGCCGACTGGTCGAGAAGACCCAGCGGATGCACGAGGGCGTCTGGGACAAGTCGGCCCGCGGCAGCCACGAGTTCCGCGGCCGGACCCTCGGGATCGTCGGCTACGGGAACATCGGCACCCAGCTCTCGAACATGGCCGAGGCCGTCGGGCTGCACGTCATCTTCTACGACACCGCCGACCGCCTCGCCCACGGCAACGCCCGCAAGGTCGACTCGCTCGACGACCTGCTCGCCGAGGCCGACGTCGTCACCCTCCACGTGGACGGCCGGCCCGGGAACGCCGGACTGTTCGGCGCCGAGCAGTTCGCGAGGATGAAGCCGCGGTCGATCTTCATCAACGCCTCGCGCGGGATGGTTATCGACGACGACGCGCTGCGCGAGAACATCCTGTCCGGCCACATCGCCGGGGCGGCCATCGACGTGTTCCCGATCGAGCCGAAGGCCCAGGGCGACACCTTCGAGTCACCGCTGCGCGGCCTCGACAACGTCATCCTCACCCCGCACGTCGGCGGTTCCACCCAGGAGGCGCAGGAGGAGATCGGCGGGTTCGTGTCGACGAAGCTGCTGTCCTTCGTCGGCACGGGTGGCACCGCGCTGTCGGTGAACCTGCCCGAGGTCGCGACGCCGCTGGCGCCGGACTCGTACCGACTGGCCTACCTGCACACGAACACGCCGGGCGTGCTCGCCGGGATCAACCAGCTGCTGCACGAGATCGGCGTGAACGTCGTCGGCCAGGCGCTGTCCACCCGGGGCGACCACGGTTACGTCGTCGTCGACACCGACGCGGTGATCCCCGACGAGGCGCTCTCCGACCTGCGTCGTTCCCCGCAGACGGTGTGGCTGCGCACCTGGGCGCCCTGAACATCGAGGTCCGCAGGGCGGCCCCGTTCACTTGATCAGGGCCTGGACCTCGCGGAAGGCGGGGTTCCGGCTCGAGCCGAGCCACTCGAACACGACCATCTCCGTGGTGACGACGTCGACGCCGTGCGCGCGCATCCGCGCGAGCGCGGCGTCGCGGTTGTCCGGCGAGCGGCTCCCGACGGCGTCGGCGATCACGGCCACGTCGTGACCCGACGCGCGCAGCGCCAGCACCGTGGACTGCACGCAGACGTGGGCCTCGCAGCCGCACACCACGACCGTCGAGCCGGGGAACGAGACATCGGCGGCGAACGCCGACTTCGCGACGGCGGGGCTGGGCAGCAGCGCGGCGAGGGCCTCGACGGTCGGCCCGAGCTTGTCCGGGTCCTGCTCGGTGGTGGTCACGTCGACGTCGAGACGTGCGGCCGCCCGGACCAGGCGCGAGACGTTCTCCAGCACGCGCGGCGCTCCGCTGATCGCGGGCACGAGCCGCTCCTGCACGTCGACGACCAACAGGACCGAGGATCCGGCGGACAGCAGCGGCACCGCCCGAGCCTAGGCGCGGTTGCGGTCCGGCCGCACGACCCGTAAGCCACTCGACCATGACCACCGAAGCGGGGCTCACCGCCCGCGTCGAGCACTACCGGGAACGCTTCGCCACCTTCCTCACCGTCGAGGTCGGGCCCGTGGAGGAGGAACTGGCCCGCCGCGACGCCGGGACCCCGGACAACCCGCACCTCGACGAGGCCGGCCGCATGCACCCGGCGGTGTGGGAGGCGCGGCGTGAGGTCCAGCGGCGCTCGGCGAAGGCCGGGCTCTACTCGCCGCACGTGGGCGAGGCGAGCGGCGGCGGGGGCTTCTCGCGGGCCGAGATGCAGCACGTCGAGGAGTTCGTCTACCACCGCAGCGGGCTCGGGCTGGGGCTCGCCGCGCTGGGCTGGACCGAGGGGGCCAACGCCGCGATCGAGCACTGCTCGTCGGCGGCCCGCGAGCACTGGCTCGACCCGCTCGTGGCCGGGGAGATCACCGCGGCGTTCGCGAACACCGAGATCTCGGTCGGTACCGACGTGCTCGCGATGGAGACCCACGCGCACCGCGACGTGGCCGGCAGAAGTGACTCCGACTGGGTGCTGAACGGCGCCAAGGCATGGATCACCAACGCCCACTTCGCCGACGTCCTGCAGGTCACCGCCGTGACCGAGCCCGGCGCCGGCACCCGCTCGCTGACGATGTTCCTCGTCGACGCCGACGCTCCCGGCGTCACCCGCGGCCGGGACATCCCGACGATGCTGAACGACGGCCTGACCGGCGAGCTGCACTTCGACGACGTGCGGATCCCCGCCGAGGACGTCGTCGGGGAGCCCGGCGACGGGTTCTCGCTGGCGATGGCCTGGATCAACTGGCGCCGCATGTGCCGCGGCGGGATGTGCGCCGGGTGGGGCGCGTGGCTGCTGGAGCGGGCCGTCAACCGGGCGCGTGTCCGCACTTCGGGCGGAAAGCCCATCGCCGAACTGCAGGCCGTGCAGCACCTGCTGGCGGACATGGACGCCGACGTCTACGCCGCGCGCGCGGCCTCGCTGCACGCCCAGGTCGAGCTCGATGCGCTGCCCGGCGGTGCCTACGGCATGCCGCTCGCTCCCGAGGCGCCCCGCCTGATGAGCCTGATCAAGGTCGTCAACGACGAGGCGTTCTTCCGGGTCGCCGACCGCGCGGTCCAGGTCCACGGCGGAACCGGCCTGCGGTCGGGGTCGCCCGAGGAGAAGCTCTTCCGGCTGGCGCGCAACCTCAAGATCCCGGCGGGCACCGTCGAGATCCAGCGCAACGCGATAGCCCGCGGGCTGCTGCGACGATGAGGGCCTGCCGATGAGCCGCACCCGATGACCCTGGCCGCCGTGACCGGGCGCTTCCAGCCCGTCCACGACCAGCACCTCGAGCTCTTCGCCCACGCCCTGCGCGAGCACGACGAGCTCGTCGTCGCCGTCACCAACCCGGACACCGGCGCCCGCCGGGAGGAGGCGACCTCCGAGCACCGGCACACCGACGCCGCGAACCCGTTCACCTACTACGAGCGGCTGCGCCTGCTCACCGCCGCGCTCGCGGGCGCGGGGATGGCCGACCGCACCGTCGTCGTGCCCTTCGACCTCACCCGCCCGCACCTGTGGCCGCAGTACGTCCCGCGCCACGCGCAGCAGTACGTCCGCGCGTACTCGGCGTGGGAGAAGGACAAGGCCGCCCAGCTCGAGGCCGGCGGCTACGCCGTGACGGTGCTCGAGGGCGACCCGGCGGCCAAGGTGGACGCGAGCACGATCCGGGCCGGGTTCGACGACGGGTCGTGGGTCGCGCAGGTCCCGACGACGATCGTCCCCGTCCTGCGTGCGCTGCTGGCGGCCCGGTGACGGGGGCACCGCGCTCGAGACCTCCGGGTTGGGGCGAGACGCAGCCGCGCCTGGTCGACGACCGGATGCCCGTGGTGCTCGTCGTCCTCGACGGCCTGGGCGATCGTGGAGTCCCGGAGCTCGGGGACCGGACGCCCTCCGAGGCGGCGCACACCCCGGTGCTGGACGCGCTCGCGGCGCGCGGGTGCTCCGGGTGGCACCTGCCGTTCGGGTGGGGTCGGGCCCCGGCGTCCGAGCTCGCGCACTGGGCGATGTTCGGGTTCGCCGACGTACCGTTCCCCGGACGCGTGGTGCTCGAGGGGCTGGGCGCGGGTGTCGAGGTGCCGGTGGGGACGGCGGTGACCCACGCGGCGCTGCGGACCTCGGCCGTCGACGACGACGGGCGGGTGTGGGTCACCGGCCGGGTGGCCCCGGACGACGCGGACGACGCCGGCGACGCGGCCGCGCTGCTCGCCGCGCTCGCCCCGGTCGTGGCGCGGCACGGTGCGGAACTGGTGCCGCTCGGGGGGCGGGGGGAGGCCCTGCTCGTGCTCCACGGCCACGACGATGGCGCGGTCACCGACTCCGACCCGTTCTTCGAGGACCGCCACCCGTGGCTGCGGGTGCTGCCGTGTGACGGGGCGGGGTCGAGCGCTTCGGCCGCGACGCTGAACGCCCTGCTCATCGAGGCGCGCGCCGTGCTCGTCGACCACCCGGTCAACCGATCCCGCTGGGCCCGCCCGGCCCTCGACGTCCTGACGACGAAGTGGTCGGGCCGCCGGGACCAGCTCCCGGACTTCGTCGAGCAGACCGGCGTCGCGGGCGCCGCCGTCACCAGCACCCGGCTCTACCGGGGCCTCGCCCGCCTGCTCGGCATGACATCCCGCCATCTCCCGCCCGTCGCGGACGCGGGGGAGGACCTGGCCGCGCGGGTGGCGTCCGCGCAGGAGCTGATCGCGGCCGGGGCGCGCTTCGTCCACGTCCACACCAAGGCCACCGACGAGGCGGGCCACACCAAGGACCCGCGCGCCAAGCTCGAGGTCCTCGAGGCCGCCGACCCCGGGCTCGCCGGCCTGCTCGACCTCGCCGACCACGCCGTCGTCGCGGTCACCGGGGACCACGCGACGCCGTCGACCGGCGGAGTCCTGCACACCGGCGACCCGACGCCCCTCGTCGTCGCCGGCCCGACCGTCCGGCCCGACCCGGTCACGGCCTTCGGCGAGGCCCCGGCCGCGGTGGGCTGGTACGGCACGGTGACCGCGGCCGAGCTCGCGCCGCTGCTGTTCGGGCACGCCAACCGGCCGGTCTTCCTCGGGCACCGCGCCACCGCGCGCCGGACCCCCGCGCTCCCGGACGCCCCGGAGCCGATGCGCGTTCCCGACCCGGGCGTCAGCGGGGAGTCGTCGGCTGGAGGACCGCCTCGGTGAGCGCCTCGGTGCGCAGGTGCGTCCCCTCCTGGTATCCGGGGTCGCGGACCATGTCCGAGAAGGCCCGCCGGCTCGGGTAGGAGACGAGCAGCACCGCGTCCCACGCCTGTCCCGGCTCGGCCACCACCGCGTCGGCGCCGTGCCCGAAGTAGACGATGCTCGCGCCGACCTTCTCGGCGTACGTCCGGAAGTGCGCGATGTACTCGTCGTAGCGCTGCGCGCCGCCCTCGGCGAAGCGCAGCAGGTTGAGCATGACGATCGGCTCGTCGGGATTCGTGGCGAGGAATGCCTTCATGTCCGATCCGGCGGGGTTCACAGCCATGCGCGGCAGCCTACGGAGCCCCGGGTTCGTCCGGTCAGGGCAGACGCCAGGTACTTGTGCAGGGAAACGGTGTCAGAATGCCGTGGTGACGACCACACCGACGGCTCCGGGGACGACGGCCGCGGCCGTGCCTCCCGAGGAGCAGGCGGACCAGCCCCGCGGGACCACGACCGCGGCGCGGCCCTCGTCATCGCCTGCCCCGGCAGCAGCGCCCGCGCCCGCTCCGGCGCGCGGGTCCGCGACTCCCTGGCTGCTGTCCCTGCTCGTCCTCGTCACCGGCATGTTCATGTCGGTGCTCGACGTCAGCATCGTCAACGTCGCGATCCCGTCGATGCAGAAGGACTTCGGGGTCACCACCGACCAGATCCAGTGGGTCTCGACGGCGTACTCGCTCGCCCTGGGCGTGATCGTGCCGGCGAGCGCGTGGCTGGGGGAGCGGCTGGGACTCGGCCGGGCCTACGTCGTGTCGCTGGTCTTCTTCGGGCTCGGATCCGCGCTGTGCGGGCTGGCGTGGGACATCAACTCGATGATCGTCTTCCGCATCCTGCAGGCGATCCCCGGCGGGATCATCCCGGTGGTCGCGCTCTCGATGGTCTACCGGCTCGTGCCGCGCGAGAAGATCGGAGCGGCCATGGGGCTCTACGGCCTCGGGATCGTGTTCGCCCCGGCGGTCGGTCCGACCCTCGGCGGTTACCTGGTCGAGTACGTCGACTGGCGGCTGATCTTCTTCATCAACGTCCCGATCGGGATCATCGGCGCGATCGCCGCCCTCGTGTGGCTGCCGCTGCCGAAGGGCTCCAAGGGCAAGAGGTTCGACTACCTGGGCTTCGCCACGGTCGCCTCCGGCCTGTTCTCCCTGCTCCTGGCGCTCTCGGAGGGCGAGTCCTGGGGCTGGACGTCGTACCCCGTCCTCATCCTGTTCACGGTCGGTGCGCTGTGCCTCGCGCTGTTCGTCGTGATCGAGCTCGAGGTCGACGAGCCGATGCTGAACGTCCGGGTCTTCAAGTACTGGGCGTTCACGAACTCGCTCATCCTCATCGCGGTGCTCTCGGTGGGCCTGTTCGGCGTGCTGTTCTTCATCCCGTTGTTCCTGCAGCAGACCCAGGGCCTCGGCGCGTTCGACACCGGCCTCCTGCTGCTCCCGCAGGCCCTCGTCATGGGCGTGCTCATGCCCGTGGCCGGCCGGATCTACGACCGCTTCGGGCCCCGATGGCCTGCCGTGATCGGCCTGTCGATCCTCGCGCTCGGGACCTGGATGCTCCGGGATCTCTCGGTCGACTCCTCGTGGAGCGACCTGCGCTGGATCCTGATGTTCCGGGCGATCGGCATGGGCCTGGCGATGATGCCGATCATGACCGGCGGCATCTCGGCGGTGCCGCCGGACCAGGTCAGCGGGGCGAGTGCCTTCAACAACGTCACCCAGCGGACCGCGGCGGCGATGGGCCTCGCCGCGCTCACCGCCCTGCTGGGCTCCAAGGAGGCCCAGCAGCTCTCAGACACCGGCGGGATGATGGGCATGATGTCCGGCGGCTCGACATCGGGTGCGGGAGCCGCGGCCGCTGCCTCGTCGGCGGGGGCGAGCGGGGGCATCTCGCCCATGTTCGGGCAGTACATGTCCTACACGCAGGCGCAGGCGAGCTCGTTCGTCACGGCACTGGACAACCTCATGATCGTCACGACCGCCCTGACGGTGGTCGGGGTCGTGCTCGCCTGCTTCCTGCGCAGCGGGCCCGCCCCGAAGACCGGGGGACCGGCCGTCGTCGAGGCCTGACGGGTCGTCCTTGCGGAGTCCATCACGTCCGGCGACCTCGCGAGCCGGATCGCTTCGCGGGCGACCGCCTGGGTGTGGAGCCAGCGGTCGGGCAGGTGCTCGGCGAGGGTCACCTCGGCGAGCGCCCGGGCGCCCGCGAACGACGGCAGGGGTGGGCGCCGGATCAGTCGATCGACGGGAGGTCGGCGGTGTGCTCGTCGAAGAGCCGGGCGAGCTCGACCTGGACGCGGTCGTGCACCGTCGTGACGTCGACCCTGACCTCGGCGAGGACGTCGTCGGCGATGCCGCCCGTGCCGAAGAGTCCGAGCAGGAGGTGCTCGGTGCCGACGAAGCCGTGGCCGAGTTCGATGCCCACCTCGGAGGCGCGGTCCAGGGTCCGTTTCGCGCGCGGGGTGAAGGGGATGCGGGCCG
>JAICLN010000282.1 GCA_025925615.1 Actinomycetospora sp.
CCCGACGACGAGCTGCGCGACACCCTGGTCCCGGTCAACACCCGGTGGCCCGTCCGCGAGGTCCTCGAGGCCGCGCGCCACTACGCCGACGCCACCGGCCGGCGGGTGTCGATCGAGTACGCCCTCATCCGCGACGTCAACGACCAGCCCTGGCGGGCCGACCTGCTCGCGAAGCTCGCCCAGCGCCACCTCGGCCGGCTCGTGCACGTCAATCTCATCCCGCTCAACCCGACGCCGGGCAGCAAGTGGGACGCGAGTCCGGCGCGGGTGCAGGCGGAGTTCGTCCGCCGGGTGCGCCAGGGCGGGGTGGCGTGCACGATCCGCGACACCCGGGGCCGCGAGATCGCGGCGGCCTGCGGCCAGTTGGCCGCCTCGGTGGACTGAGGGTGCCCGACGCCGGGCCGGTCGTCCGGTCCATGACGCCGCGCGTCACGGAGGGCTCCGCCGACGCCGGCACCATCGCGTGGGTCCGGGCCATGTCGGCGGCCTTCCTCTCGCCGCGCCTGGAACCCGAGCAGTTGGCGCGGGTCGGGGCCGGGCTCGAGGGCCAGCGGCTGCGCGGCGCCTACGCCGACCCGGACCCCTCCCCGGTCGCCACGCTCCGATCGTGGGACGCCGAGCTCACCGTCCCGGGCGCGACCGTCACGGCCGACGCGGTCACCGGGATCGGCGTGCGCTCGACCCACCGCCGCCTCGGCCTCGCCCGTCGCCTGCTCGCCGAGGATCTCGCCGCCGCCGTGCGAGCCGGCACCCCGGCGGCGGTGCTCACCTCGACCCAGGGCTCCCTCTACGAGCGCTTCGGCTTCGGCCTCGCCACCCGGACCCGCACTCTCACGGTGGACACCGCTCGTGCCCGCTTCCGGGAGCCCGCCCCGCGCGGCACCGTCGAGATCCTCGACCGGCCCGACGCCGCCCTGGCCGCCGCCAGCGCCGTGCACGACCGCACCCGCCGTCGTCACCCGGGCGCCCTGCGCCGGACCCCCGCGCAGTGGGAGGTCCTCCTCTCCGGCTCCGGCCCGTGGAACGGCTTCGAGCCCGACCGGCACCGTCAGGTCGCGGTGTGGCGCGACGACGACGGCACGGCGGCCGGCTACGTCGTGCACCGGGTCGAGGAGGGCTGGTACGCGACGGGGGCCGCGACGCTCGGCGTCGTCGACCTGCAGGCCACGACGCCGGGTGCCTACGCCGGCCTGTGGCGTCACCTCTGCGCCCAGGACCTCGTCGGCACCCTCACCTGGGGCCAGGCCTCGGTGGACGAGCCGCTGCCGTGGCTGCTCACCGACCACCGCGCGGTCCGCGTCGAGGGCGAGAAGGCCATGCTCTGGCTGCGCGTGCTCGACGCGCCCGCCCTGCTCACGGCGCGCCGCTACCCCCTCGAGGACGCGGTGGTCCTCGACGTCGCCGACGACGCCGGGCTCACCGCCGGACGCTGGCGCCTGGACACGCACGACCGGCTCGCCCCCGTCGTCGAACCCACCCGCACCGAGCCCGACGTCGTGCTGCCGGTGAGCGCGCTGGCCTCGGTGGTGCTCGGCGGGGTCGACCCCCGGGTGCTGGCGCGCACCGGGCGGCTGGACGAGGGCTCGCCGGGCGCGGCCGGGCGGCTGGCCCGTCTGCTCGCGGCGCCGTCGGTGCCGTGGAACGGGCTGGCGTTCTGAGTTCTGGCCTTCTAGGTCTCGGGAGGTCCTAGACCTCCGGGGCCCCGGGCTCCTCGGCGTCGTCCCGGTCGGCCCACTCCAGCAGCGGCGACAGGTCGAACACCGCCTCGTCGATGCCGGCGTGCAGGTCCCCGATCTCGGCGAACCGCGCGGGCATCGTCGCGATCGTGAAGTCGCCCGGCTCGACGTCGGTGATCTCGTCCCACCGCACCGGCGCCGAGACGATCCCGAGCGGGGTCCCGCGCACCGAGTAGGCGCTGGCGATGGTGTGGTCGCGGGTGTTCTGGTTGTAGTCGACGAAGACGGTGCCGGGCGCGCGGTCCTTGCGCCACCACGCCGTCGTCACCAGCTGCGGCGCCCGCCGCTCCACCTCGCGGGCGAACGCCCAGGCCGCCCGCCGCACCTCGCCGAACGAGTGCTCGGGGGCGATGCGGACGTAGACGTGCAGGCCCTTGCCCCCGGAGGTCTTCGGGAAGCCGACCGCGCCGAGGTCGTCGAGGACCTCGTGCACGACGCCCGCGACCTCGCGGACGGTCGAGAATCCGACGTCGGGCATGGGGTCGAGGTCGATGCGCCACTCGTCGGGGGACTCGACGTCGGCCGCCCGGGAGTTCCAGGGGTGGAACTCGACGGTCGACATCTGCACCGCCCAGACGACGTCCGCGACCGAGGAGACGCAGAGCTCGTCGGCGGTGCGGTTGTAGCGCGGGAAGCGCACCCGCACCGTCGGGACCCAGTCCGGCGCACCCTTCGGGAGCCGCTTCTGGTGGACCTTCTCGCCGTCCACGCCGGTGGGGAAGCGATGCATCATGCAGGGCCGGTTCCGCAGCGCATTGACGATGCCGGGGCCGACCGCGAGGTAGTAGTGCGCGAGGTCGAGTTTCGTTTCGCCCCGAGCAGAGAAGTACACCCTGTCCGGGTTGGTCAGCCGCACGACGCGGCCGTCCACCTCGAGTTCAGCCACGGATTTCGACCCTGCTTCGGCCACGTGGGCACGCTATCGGAGGTTCGGCACATGACCCGTCGCATCGTCGTCATCGGGGGCGACGCCACCGGGATGAGCGCGGCGAACACCGCCCTGCGCCATTCCGGAGACGACGAGGTCGAGGTGACCGTCCTGGAGCAGGGCCATTACACCTCGTACTCCGCCTGCGGCATCCCCTACTGGATCGCCGGCACGGTCTCCGACCGGGACGACCTCATCGCCCGCTCGCCCGATCAGCACCGCGAGGCCGGGATCGACCTGCGGATGCGCACCGAGGCCACCGCGATCGACCTCGACGAGCAGGTGGTGTCGTTCCGCGCCGTCGACGGCGACGGCGAGGACGGGGAGCTCGGGTACGACGACCTGGTGCTCGCCACCGGTGCCCGGCCCCTGCGGCCGCCGCTGGAGGGCATCGACGCCGAGGGCGTCTTCGGGGTGCAGTCGCTCGAGGACGGCGAGGCGATCATCAAGGACCTGGCCGACTCGGGGCACCGGCGGGCCGTCGTCGTCGGCGCCGGCTACATCGGGGTCGAGATGGCCGAGGCGATGATCCTGCGCGACCTCGAGGTGACGGTGCTCGACCAGGCGCCGGAACCGTTCACCCAGGTCGACCCGGACATGGGGGCCATCGTCCGGGAGGCGATGGAGGGCATGGGCATGACCGTGCGCACCGGCGTCAGCGTCGAGGGGTTCGACGTCGGCGACGACGGCCGGGTGACCGCGGTCCGGACCGACCAGGACACCCACCCCGCCGACGTCGTCATCCTCGGGCTCGGGGTCCGGCCGAACGTCGACCTCGCGCAGGAGGCCGGGCTGACGATCGGGGCGTCCGGCGGGATCGTCACCGACGTGGCGATGCGCTGCGTCGGGCACGAGAACGTCTGGGCCGGCGGGGACTGCGTCGAGACCCACCACCGGCTGTCGCACCAGGGCGTCGCGATCGCGCTCGGGACGCACGCGAACAAGCACGGCCGGATCATCGGCACCAACCTCGCCGGCGGGTACGGCGCGTTCCCGGGCGTGATCGGCACCGCGATCTCGAAGGTGTGCTCGCTGGAGATCGGCCGGACGGGGCTGGGGGAGGCCGAGGCCAGGGCCGCCGGCTACGGCTACGTCACGACGAGGATCGAGTCGACCAACGTCGCCGGCTACTTCCCGGGCGCCGAGACGATGACGGTGAAGCTCCTGGCCGAGAAGCGGTCGGGGAAGCTGCTCGGCGCGCAGATCGTCGGGCGGGCCGACTCCGGGAAGCGCATCGACGTGTTCGCGACGGCGATCTGGAACGAGATGGACGTCGAGGAGATGACGTTCATGGACCTCTCCTACGCGCCCCCGTTCTCCCCGGTGTGGGACGCCGTGCTGGTGGCGGCGCGCAAGGCGGCGAAGGCGGTGGAGGAGGACATCCCGGTGTCGCCGGCCTAACCCACGTGCACCGCGGGCCGTCGGGAGGGATCGGGCTCGGCCTCACGGAGCACCTCCCGGGCGACCGGGGCGACCTCCCCGACCCCGAAGAGCAGGTAGCGCACGAGGTTGATGGCCGGGTTGCCCTCGGTCCACTCGAAGTAGACGTGCGGCACCCGCCCGGTCTCGTCGCGCAGTTCGAGCAGCAGCGCCGCGATCGCGTTGGGCACGCTGGCCGCCCGCGCCCGCAGGATCCGGTACCCGTGCCGGTACTCACCCTGCACGTGGAGCTCCTCCTCGAAGTCGGAGGGGTCGCCCACGGTGATCTCCACGAAGATCAGGGCGTCCCCGGACGGGATGTGGTGGTCGTAGCGCTCCTCGAGCTCCTTGTCGTGGTACTCGGCCTGGTCGCGGCGGTCGGGCTCGTTGGCGATGAGCCGGATCGCCGACTCCGGGTCCTTCGAGTGCGCCTCGCCGATGATCTCCTCGGCCGTCTCGTCCAGGTGCACCGCGGTGATGCGCAGCTCGAAGGACCGGGTGGCGCGCGAGGCGAAGGAGACGACCAGGATCGCGAGCACGAAGATCAGGCCGATCTTCAGACCCTCCGGCCGCTCGATCATGTTCGTCACCGTCGTGTAGACCAACACCACGCTGACCACCGCGAACCCGGCGAACGCGGCGTGCTGGCCGTGCTTGCGCGCCGAGAGCGTCACCGACACCGCCGCCGAGGTGATCAGCACCAGCACGCCGGTCGCGTAGGCGCCGGACTGGGCGTCGACGCTCGCGTCGAAGATGATCGTGATCAGGATGCCGACGAGCGTGAACACGATGACCATCGGCCGGACCGCGCGGGCCCAGTCCGGGGCCATGCCGTAGCGCGGCAGGTAGCGGGGGACGAGGTTGAGCAGCCCGGCCATGGCCGAGGCGCCCGCGAACCAGAGGATGGCGATCGTCGAGAGGTCGTAGACGGTCCCGACGCCGTCGCCGAACTGGTCGTGGGCGAGGTAGGCGAGGGCGCGCCCGTTCGCGGGCCCGTCCGGGGCGAACGCCGGCAGCGGGATGAGGATCGTGCACGCGAAGCTCGAGGTGATCAGGAAGCCGCTCATGATCAGCGCCGCCGTCGTCAGGAGCTTGCGGGCCCCGGCGATCCGGCCCACGGGCGAGGACTCGGTGTCGCCCTCCTGCCCCTTGATCAGCGGCATGACCGTCACGCCGGTCTCGAAGCCGGAGAGGCCCAGCGCGAGCTTCGGGAACACGAGCAGGGCGATGCCGACGATGAGCAGCGGGTTCCCGCCGTGGCTGGCGAACAGCGCCGCACTCCAGTCGACGACGAGGTGCGGCGCGGTGAGGATCCGGACCAGCGCCCCGACGACGACCACCAGGTTCAGCGCCAGGTAGACGCCGACGATCACGACCGCGATCCCGATCGCCTCGTGGAACCCGGCGAGGAACACGACGCCCAGCAGCAGGATCAGCCCGATCGTCAGCGGCACCTCCCAGCCCTGCAGGGCCGAGCCGACCAGCGGGTTCTC
>JAICLN010000052.1 GCA_025925615.1 Actinomycetospora sp.
GCGCCGAAGCGGCCCGGGCGGGCGAGGCCGACGAGCGCGTTGAGGTTGGCGCCGTCCACGTAGACCTGGCCGCCCGCGTCGTGCACGGCCGCGAGCACCTTGCGCACGTTCGGCTCGTACACCCCGTGCGTCGACGGGTAGGTGATCATGATCGCGGACAGCTGCTCGCCGACGTCACCGATCACGCGGCGGAGGTCGTCGATGTCGACGTCACCGCGCTCGGTGGTCTTGACGACCTTGACCCGCATCCCGGCCGAGATCGCGGACGCGGCGTTGGTGCCGTGCGCCGAGGACGGGATGACGCAGACGTCGCGGTGGGTGTCCCCGCGGGAGTGGTGGTAGGCGCGGATCGCGAGGAGGCCGGCGAGCTCGCCCTGCGACCCGGCGTTGGGCTGCAGCGAGACCGCGTGGTAGCCGGTCAGGTGCACCAGCCAGGCCTCGAGATCCCGGATGACCTGCAGCATCCCGGGGGCGTCGGACTCCGGTGCGAACGGGTGCAGCTCCGCGAAGCCGGGGTAGGTGATCGGCTCCATCTCCGCCGTGGCGTTGAGCTTCATCGTGCAGGAGCCCAGCGGGATCATGCTGCGGTCGAGCGCGACGTCGGAGTCGGAGAGGACGCGCAGGTAGCGCAGCAGACCGGTCTCGCTGCGGTGGCGGTGGAAGACCGGGTTGGTGAGGTACGACGACGAGCGCGTGAGCGCGGCCGGGACGGCGTCCTCGGTGGCGGCGTCGAGGTCGGCAGTGTTCGTCCCGCCCACCCCGTCGACGCCGAAGGCCCGCCACACCCCGCGCAGGTGCTCCCGGGTGGTGACCTCGGAGCAGGAGACGCCGACGTGGTCGTCGTCGACCTCGCGGACCAGCAGACCGGCGTCGCGGCACCGCTGCACGGCGTCGGCCGCGCCGCCGGGCACGCGGACCAGCACGGTGTCGAAGAACTCGCGGTGGACGACCTCGACGCCGCCCTCGACCAGCCCGGCCGCGAGCACCGCGGCCATGCGGTGGGTGCGCCGGGCGATCCCGGCCAGGCCCGCCGGACCGTGGTAGACGGCGTACATCGAGGCGATGACGGCGAGCAGCACCTGCGCGGTGCAGATGTTGCTGGTGGCCTTGTCGCGGCGGATGTGCTGCTCGCGGGTCTGCAGCGCGAGCCGGTGGGCGGGGTTGCCGTCGGCGTCGATCGAGGTCCCGACGAGGCGGCCCGGGAGCTGGCGGGCGAGCTGCTGGCGCACCGCGAGGAACCCGGCGTGCGGGCCGCCGAAGCCGAGCGGCACCCCGAAGCGCTGGGTGGACCCGACGGCGACGTCGGCGCCCTGCTCGCCGGGCGGGGTGACCATCGTGGCGGCGAGCAGGTCGCACGCGACGACGACCCGGGCGCCGCGCTCGTGGGCCGCGGCGATGACGTCGGTGTGGTCGCGCAGGGCGCCGGACGCACCGGGGGCGGCGAGCAGGAGGCCGAAGAAGTCCTCACCCGGCAGGTCGGCCGTGGCGTCGACCAGCTCGATGCGGATGTGCAGCGACTCCGCGCGGGTGCGCAGGACCGCGATGGTCTGGGGCAGGGTGTCGGCGTCGACGAGGAAGCGGTCGCTCCCCGACTTGTCGACGCGGCGCAGCAGCAGCATCGCCTCGGCGGCCGCGGTCGACTCGTCGAGCATGGACGCGCCCGCGACGTCGAGGCCGGTGAGGTCGCAGACCACGGTCTGGAAGTTCAGCAGCGCCTCGAGCCGGCCCTGGGAGATCTCCGGCTGGTAGGGCGTGTACGCCGTGTACCAGGCCGGATCCTCGAGCACGTTGCGACGGATCACCGGCGGGGTGACGGTGCCGTGGTAGCCGAGCCCGAGCATCGGCGTCAGGACCGTGTTCGACGCGGCGAGGGCGCGCAGCTCGTCGAGGACCTGCGGCTCGGTCGCCGCGGGCGGCGGGGCCTGGTCGCGGCGCCCGCTGGTCTCCCAGTCGGCCGGGTCCGACCGGATCGAGGTCGGCATCGCCCGGTCGGCGAGCTCCTCGAGGGAACCGACGCCGATCGTCTCCAGCATGCGGGCCAGCTCGCCCGCGTCCGGTCCGATGTGGCGCTCGGTGAAGGGTGTGCCGTGCTCGAGCGCGGCGAGCGAATGACGGTCCAAAGAGCTCACGCGGGGCCTCCCGGTGGCTGCCGGTGGACCGGGGGTGCCGGCCACGACCGGACTCGGTCAGGGTCACTCCGACGCGTGCCTCGACGGACGCCTCGGGTCCCTCCCCCTCTGCCACTGCCCGCCGCGTGCGCGGGCGCCTGAGAGCTTCACCGGACCTCGACCTCGACGGCTTCGGACCGGCTTGCACCATCGGCGGGCGCTCGCTCCCCCGGAGATGTGTCCCCGTGAGGAGTTCGCACCGCTTTCCAGAGGTCGTCTAGGCCACGCGGTACTCGATGCCTGAGAGATTCCGGGGAGGAGTTGCTCCTTCGGCGCCTGCGTCCAGAGGCTTCTGACTGCAGGTCTCTCCCGCGTGGATTCGTTGACCGACCCTGCGCACCTTACCGGGGTGATCTTGGGGTGTCAGCCCCGCGAGTGGAGTGCGTCACTCCGGGCCAGGGTCACCCGGCCGAGCGGGCCCCGCGGTTGCGCCGGGAGGCGAGCTCGTCCTCGGGTGCCTGGTCCACGACCGAGGCGCCGGCCCCGGCCCGCTCGGCGGGGAAGTGCGCGATGGAGCCCGAGAGCTCGCGCATGGCCCCGCCGACCGCGATCCCGAAGACGCCCTGCCCGCCCTGGAGCAGGTCGACGACCTCCTCGGGCGAGGTGCACTCGTAGACGGTGACCCCGTCGGAGAACAGCGTGATCCGCGCGAGGTCGCGCACCCCGTGGCGGCGCAGCTGCTCCACCGCGGTGCGGATGTTGTTCAGCGAGACCCCGGTGTCGAGGAGATTCTTGACCACCTTGAGCACCGCGAGGTCCTTGAACGAGTACAGGCGCTGCGAGCCCGACCCGGTCGCCGTGCGGATGCTGGGGACGACGAGCTTGGTGCGGGCCCAGTAGTCCAGCTGGCGGTACGTGATGCCGACGATCTGGCACGCGGCCGGGCCGCGGTACCCGAGGACCTCGTCGTTCGGGTTGTCCCCGAACAGCTCGTCGGGGAAGAGGGAGCCCTGCTCCCCCGCGGGACCGAGCGGCTGGAGCCCCGGGTCCGTCACCGACGGGACCTCGGCACCGGGCGTCCTCCCGGCCCCGGGCCGTTCACCGGCTCCCGCCACACCTGCCTCCTCGCACTGTCAGCGCCCGTCCCGGGCCCTGGTCAGACGACCGTACGAGGGGTGTCGACGGGGGTCAACGCGACGCGCGGCCAACTCTGCACCTTCACTTCAGGGTTGGCACATCAGGTCCCCGCGAAGTCCTCCGGGGAGACCGTGTCGAGGAACTCGCGGAACTTCTCGACCTCGTCCTCCTGCTCGTCCGGGATGACCAGACCGGCCTCGGAGAGCACGCCTTCCTCCGCGTGGATCGGGACGCCGACGCGCAGGGCGAGGGCGACCGAGTCGCTGGGGCGGGCGGAGACCCGGACGTCGCCGTCGAACACGAGCTCCGCGTAGAAGGTGCCCTCCTGCAGGTCGGTGATCCGGACCTGCTCGAGCCGCCGGTCGAGGGCGCCGAGGACGTCGCGCAGGAGGTCGTGCGTGAGCGGCCGCGCCGGCTTCACGCCCTGCTGCTCGAGCGCGATCGCGGTGGCCTCGACCGACCCGATCCAGATCGGCAGGTAGCGGTCGCCGTCGGACTCCCGGAGCAGGAGGATCGGCTGGTTCGCGGGCAGTTCGACCCGCACCCCCACGACACGCATCTCGCTCATGCGTCGCCTCCCTCTTCCCCACGTGGCGCGTGCCCGCACCGTCGGATCCCGGTCGGACGACGGTCGCGCCCGGTGCTCCCACGAGGTGGGTGGGGCGACCCCGTCGACGCAGAGGACGCTACACGGTCGGAGGGGTCTAGGGGCGGTGAGACGCCGCCGGTCGGGGCGCTCGCTCAGCGGCGCAGACCGTGCCGCAGCCCGGCCCCGACGAGCAGGGCGTGCAGGCGTCCCGACAGGCCCGCGAGCTCCCCGGAGAGCTCCCGGGCACGCCGCGCCGCCTCGGGCGCGCGGCCCCGCGCGACGGGGGTGACGAGCTGGGTGAGCAGGCCGACCTCGCGGTCGGCGCCGGCCCGCAGCCCGCGCAGCAGTCGGGGCTCGACGCCGAGCGCGGCCAGGCTCGCCGCGGTGCGGGCGATGACCGGGGCCTCCGGCTCGTAGCGGCCGGTGACGTCGGGTCGGAGGATGCCGTGGTGCTCGAGGGAGGTCAGCAGCGCCTCGTCGACGCCGTCCTCGGCGAGCACCGTCTCGCGGTCGACGCCCTCGACGTCGTCCGGCCCCGCGCCGGCGTCGGCGGGCACGGCGCGGTCCGGGTCCTCGTCGGCCGCGTCCCGGAGCGGGCCCACCGCGGTGAGGCCACGCGGGCGGAGCGGACGTGCGTCGTGCGCGTCGGCCCCCCGTCGGGACCCGTCGCCGCCGGAGCCACCACCGCCTGGGCCGCCACCCGTGCCACCGCCACCGGGGCCGCCCGCCTCGGGGGACGCGCCCATCACGTCGGCCGGGCTGACCGGCTCGGCCGAGACGGTGAGCACGGGGCCGTCCGGGGTGGGGTCCCGGTCGAACTCGTCGAGCTTCGCGCGGATGACCTTGAGCGGGAGGTAGTGGTCCCGCTGGGCCGACAGCACGAACCGGAGGCGCCGGGTGTCGGCGTGGGAGAACTGGCGGTAGCCCGAGGGCGTCCGCGCCGGGGAGATCAGGCCCTCGGACTCGAGGAAGCGGATCTTGGAGATCGTGATCTCGGGGAAGTCCTCGCGCAGGGCGTCGAGGACCGAGCCGATGGAGAGCGCCCCGCGACCCGAGCGGTCTCCGTGAGGCAGACCCGCCGCCGTCACGAGTACTCCGGTCCGGCCCCCTGGCCGGCCGAGCCGGCGTCGCGCGGCCCGGTCAGGAAGACCAGGCGGAACTTGCCGATCTGCACCTCGTCGCCGTTGGCGAGCACGGCGGTGTCCACCGGCTCCCGGTTGACGTAGGTGCCGTTGAGGCTGCCGACGTCGACGACGACGAACTCCGCCCCGTCGCGCCGGAACTCCGCGTGGCGACGCGACACCGTCACGTCGTCGAGGAAGATGTCGCTGTCGGGGTGCCGGCCCGCGCTCGTGGTGTCGCGGTCGAGCAGGAACCGCGAGCCCGCGTTCGGCCCGCGCTTGACCACCAGCAGCGCGGACCCCGCGGGCAGCGAGTCGACGCCGGAGACGCCGCCTCCGCCACGGGTGTCCGCATCGGACTCGGCGAGGAAGTCGGCCCGGAAGACCGACGTCGTCTCGCCCTGACGCTCGGGGGGGAC
This sequence comes from Actinomycetospora sp., assembly GCA_025925615.1. Classification (GTDB taxonomy): domain Bacteria; phylum Actinomycetota; class Actinomycetes; order Mycobacteriales; family Pseudonocardiaceae; genus Actinomycetospora. The sequence goes on from JAICLN010000052.1 coordinate 5,375, forward strand.
CGGACCGCCTGTGCTCACCGTGCTCCTCCGTCGATGCTCGTCTGCTGCCAGTGCTGTTCAGGTGCGACTGCCGTTCGGGGCTCCACCACACCCCGGTGGTGGGTCCCACGTCCCGGGATACGCCCTGTCGGGGCGCCGCGACGAGGTGGTGGTCACGGTACCGTGCGTCACCGTCGCCCCGTGTCTCGGTCCCGACTCGGCGCTCCCGCCCAGGTCCGGGCCCTGGTCCAGGAGCGGGACTCACTCCCCGTCGATCAGGGACCCGTACGCGGACGCGTCGAGGAGCTCGGAGCGGGCCCCCGGGTCGGAGAGCCGCATCTCGAACATCCAGCCCGAGCCGTAGGGGTCGGAGTTGAGCTGCTCCGGGGTGTCGCCGAGGGAGTCGTTGACCGCCGTGATGTCCCCGGCCAGCGGCGCGTAGATCTCGGACACCGACTTGGTGGACTCCACCTCGGCGATCGAGTCCCCGGCCGCGACCGTGTCGCCGACCGTCGGGAGCTGCACGAACACCACGTCGCCGAGCTGCTCCTGCGCGTAGTCGGTGATCCCGACCCGCACCGTCCCCTCGTCCTCCGCCGAGGTGACCCACTCGTGCTCGGCGGTGTAGTGCAGACCCTCGGGGACCACGCTCGACTCCCTCGTCTCTCGATGCTGATCTTCTCCACGCCCGACGGTGATCGTCGACGGGCGGGGAGCGTAGAGGGACCGCCTCAGGAGGGGCAATCGAGCACCCGCGCCGGGGTGCGCACGAGCTGGGTGATGTAGAGCGCCCCCGAGTAGAGGTGCAGCGCGATGCCCCAGGCGGTGAACGCGAACGCGACCGGCCGGGCGGCGTCGGCCCCCGGCCAGTCCATCTGGGCGAGCAGCAGCAGCGGGAAGGCGTAGAGCAGGCAGAGCGTCGCCGCCTTGCCGACGTAGAGCACCGGGAACGCCAGGTATCCCTTGCGCCGGAGCAGCGGCAGGGCGGCCGAGACCACCACGTCGCGCCCGACGATGAGCACCACCACCCACCACGGCACGATGTCGCGCACGACGAAGGCGACCAGCGCCGCGAGGGTGTACGCACGGTCCGCGAGCGGGTCGAGCGCCTCGCCGAGCCGGCTGTACTGGTCGAGCCACCGGGCGAGCTTGCCGTCGAGCCAGTCGGTGATCCCGGAGATCACGAGCACGATCAGCGCCCAGCCGTCAGCCTGGGGGCCCAGCAGCAGCCACAGGAAGAGCGGTACGCCCGCGAGCCGGAGCACCGACAGCAGGTTGGGGACCGTCAGCCACCGCTCGGAGGCGACCTCGCGGATCGTCACGCCGCGCAGTCTCGCAGCCCGGAGGGGCCGGCGCGTGCGCTCAGCGCGCGGTCCACCCCATGTCCATCGTCACCGGTCCCCCGGTGAAGGTCCGCCCTGCCGGCGTGGTGAGGAACGCGACGACGTCGGCGACGTCGCTCGGCTCGATGAGGGCCTTGCGGACGTGCGGGGTGAGGATGACCTCCTCGAGCACCCGGTCCTCGCTGATGCCGTGGGCCTTCGCCTGGTCGGCGATCTGCTTCTCGACCAGCGGCGTCCGGACGTACCCGGGGCAGACGGCGGCCGCGGTGATCCCGTCGGTCGCGCCCTCCAGCGCGAGCGTCTTCACCAGGCCCAGCACGCCGTGCTTGGCCGACACGTAGCCCGCCTTGTACGGGCTCGCCGCCAGGGCGTGCGCCGACGCGATCGGGATGAACCGGCCACCCTCCGGAGCCACACGCAGCGCCTCCCACGCGTACTTGGCGAGCAGGAACGGGCTGGTCAGCAGGATGGCGAGCAGCGCGTCCCACCGGTCCTCGGGGAAGTCCTCGATCGGCGAGACGTGCTGGAACCCGGCGTTGGGCACCACGAGGTCGATCCGCCCGAAGTGCTCGAGCGCGGCGTCGACGGCGGCGCGGTTGCCCTCGCGGGTGGTCAGGTCGGCGCCGAGGCCCTCCGCGCCCTTGAGGTCGGGTTCCTCGAGGTCGACGCCGAGCACCTGCCAGCCGTCGGCGACGAGCCGTTCGACGACGGCGCGGCCGATGCCGCTGGCGGAACCGGTCACGATGGCGGTGCGTTCACTCACGGTCGCCGACCGTAGGTCGCGCGGGCGGCCGACGGAAGGGCGGCCCGGACGGAGAAGGGGTCGTGGGGGGCACGGGTCGGGCGGCGGGGACGGGCCGGACCTGCCACCATCACGCGACGTGAACGCCCCGCCCGGTCTGTCCACCGTCACCTCGGGGCCGGCGCTCGGTGTCCCCGCCGACCCGGTCCCCCCGGTGCCCGACGTCGGGCGCATCGCGATCCTGCGCGCCAACGGCCTCGGCGACCTGATCGTCGCCGAGCCGGCGCTCGCGGCCGTGCGGGCCACCTACCCCGAGGCGGAGATCACGCTGCTCGGCGCGCCGCACCACGACGCGCTGCTGGCGGGCCGCCCGTCCCCCGTGGACCGGGTCGTCGTGGTGCCCCCGGTGCACGGCGTGCGGGCGTACCCCCACTCCGTCCCGGACGTCTCCGAGGACGAGCTCGAGGCGTGGGTCGCGCCGCTGCGGGCGTACGGCTACGACCTCGCGATCCAGATGCACGGCGGCGGCGGCAACTCGAACCGCCTGCTCGACCGGCTCGGGGCGCGGGTGACGGCGGGCACGGCGGCGCCCGGTGCGCCGAGACCCGACCGCTGGGTGCCCTACACCCCCTACCAGCACGACACGCTGCGCTGGAACGAGCTCGCCGCGGCCGTCGGCGCCCGGGCCGACCGGGTGGAACCGCGGCTCGCGGTGACCGCCGAGGACCTCGCCGCCTCGCTCGACGCCGTGCCCGCGGCCGACGACCCGCTGGTCGTGGTGCACCCCGGCGCCACCGACGCCCGCCGCTGCTACCCCGAGGAGCGGCTCGGGGCGGTCGCGGCCGCCCTGCCGGGAGCCCGCGTCGTCGTGGTGGGCGGGGAGTCGGAGGCCGACCGGGTCGCCCGCGTCGCCGACGGGTACCGCGGGACGACGGGGCATGACCCGGAGACCGTCGTCGGGAGCCTGTCCCTGCCCGGGCTGGTGGGGCTGCTCGCGCGGGCCGACCTCGTCGTCGGCAACGACTCCGGGCCCCGGCACATCGCCGGTGCGGTGGGCACGCCGACCGTCGCCGTCTTCACCTACGCGAACCTCGCCGACGTCGCCCCGCTCACCCGCGTGTGGCACCGCGTGCTCGTGTCCTGGCACGGCGGGTGCCGGGTGTGCGGGATGCGGGTGCTCGAGGGCTGGTGCGGGCACGGCGAGTCGGCCACCCACGACGTCGGGGTCGACGACGTCCGCGACGCCGCCCTCGACCTGTGGACGCAGGGCGGCGTCACCTGAGCCGCAGGGTCGTCCCCTCCGCCGGGACGAGCTCCCCGATCACCGGCGCGCCGGGGATCTCGCCGACGAGCAGCAGCCCGCCGGAGGTCTGGGCGTCCGCGAGCAGCAGCCGGTCGTCCTCCCCGACCGACCCGAACGCGGTCTCCCCCGCGACCCAGTCCAGGTTGCGCCGCGACCCGCCGGAGACGTACCCGTCCCGCACGGCCTCCCGGGCGCCGTCGAGGTAGGGCACGGCCGCGTGGTCGATCACCGCGGTCACCCCCGAGGCCCGCGCGAGCTTGAAGGCGTGCCCGAGCAGCCCGAAGCCGGTGACGTCGGTCCCGGCGACGATCCCGGACGCGACGGCGGCGCCGGAGGCGTCGGCGTTGAGCGTCGCCATGGTCTCGACGGCGTGGCCGAAGACCTCGCCGGTGACCTTGTGGCGGTTGTTGAGGACGCCGAGGCCCAGCGGCTTGGTGAGCGAGAGCGGCAGGCCCGCGCGCCCGGCGTCGTTGCGGATCAGCTTCTCCGGGTCGGCGGTCCCCGTGACGGCCATGCCGTACTTGGGCTCCGGGTCGTCGACGGAGTGCCCGCCCGCGACGTGGCAGCCGGCGGTGTCGGCGACGGCGAGCCCGCCGCGCAGCACCTCGGCGGCCAGCTCGAGGGGCAGCAGGTCGCGCGGCCAGCACAGCAGGTTGAGCGCGACGACGGGCCGGCCGCCCATCGCGTACACGTCGGAGAGCGCGTTGGCGGCGGCGATGCGGCCCCAGTCGTAGGGGTCGTCGACGACGGGGGTGAAGAAGTCGGTGGTGGCGATCAGCGCGAGCCCGTCGCGGATGGTCACCGCGGCCGCGTCGTCGCCGTCCTCGAGGCCCACGAGCAGCTCGCCGGTCCGGGGCGTCGACGGCGCGGGCGCGAGACCGCGCACCACGGACTCGAGCTCGCCGGGCGGAATCTTGCAGGCGCACCCCCCGCCGTGCGCGTAACCGGTGAGGCGCGTCGGGGTGGCGGTGCTCATGCCCACCATCCTGCGCCCGCCGCTACAGCCGGCGCAGCCCCCGCAGCACGCGTGCCATCACCGCGCGGTCCGGGCCCTTCCCGGGCTCGAGGCGGTCCAGCGTCCGGTGCACGGTCAGCGTGCCCTCGTCGGCCATGTCGCCGATGAGGACGCGCGCGACGCCGAGCGGTACCCGCAGCAGCGCGGCCACCTCGGCGACCGACCGCGGGCCGTCGCACAGCTCGCTGATCGCCCGGTGCTCCGGGTCCTCGAACGCCCGGCGCGGCGACGGGACCGACACCAGCGTCTCGATCCGCAGGTCGGGCCGCGCCCGCGTCCGCCCGCGGGTACGCACGTAGGGCCGCACGGAGACCCGGGGCTCGATCCCCGCCGCCCGGTTGCTCAGCTCGGCGAGGTGCAGCGGGGCGGTCGGGGTGTCGTCGGACCCGGACACGAACGCCGCCCCCAGCCGCGCGATGCGGGCGCTCTCCGTCCGCCGCACGAGCGTCGGCTCGGGCAGCGACCGTTGCCCCGGGATCGATCCAGGCGGCGCCGACGGCTCGAGCGGTGAGGACGACGGGGCCGGTGAGGACGACGGCGCCGGGAACCGGGCGCCCGTCCGGCCGACGCCCTGCCGACGCCGCAGCCAGGGGCGACGCCCGCCCTCACCGCCCTCGTCGGTCACGCTCTGTGCCCACTTCCCGTGCTCCGAGTGCAACGTGTCGCCCGAACACGAACGGGCGAGGTCACGGTACGGGGTCGAAACGATCAACGTCACCCTCCGTGCAGCGCGTCACGTGACGAGAGATCTCCGACGACCGAACGGGCGACAGCTCTGGTACTCCCGGGGGCGGGCACCCCCACCGGCCGGGTTGGGCCGTCCGAGTGCGCCGTTCCGGTGAGCTGAGGTGGCCCAGGCCTCCCTCGGGGCGGGTGGAGGACTACTCTGAGGGTGGCCCTGCCTTCGACCTCTCGGCAGGGCTCATCTCGACGGAGCCCGGGGTCGGCGTCGTTCCACCCGGTCCGCCGGGACGCCGCTCCCGGGTTTCGTTGCGCCTGCTCACGAGTCGGGCTCGTCGGCCACCACGCGGGCCCGTTCCCCCGCGAGCGCGACGACGTCCCCGTGCTCCAGCTGCCGGCCGCGACGGGTCTCGGCACGGCCGTTGACGGTGACCTCCCCGGCCGCCACGACGTCCTTCGCGTCGGCGCCGTGCTCGACGAGGCCCGACAGCTTGAGGAACTGGCCGAGCCGGATCGTCCCCCGGACGCCGACGTCCCTGACCGGTGTGCGATCACCCACCGCCGCATCCTCCCAGCCCGGGTCCGTCCCGCCGGTCTGGTCCACTGACCGGCGTGCTCCCCGACCCCGTCCTGCTGGTCCTCGCCGGTGTCGGCGCGGGGCTCTCGGGCTCGATGGCAGGCCTCGCGTCGCTGTTCTCCTACCCGGCTCTGCTGGCGGTCGGGCTCCCGCCGACGGTGGCGAACCAGACGAACACCATCGCGCTGGCGACCGCGAGCATCGGGTCGATCGTCGGGTCCCGCCCGGAACTGCGTGGCCAGCGTGCCCGCGTGCTGCGGCTGCTCCCGCTCACGGTGCTCGGCGGCGTGATCGGCGGGTCCCTGGTGCTGGTGACGCCATCGGACACGTTCGCGCTCATCGTCCCGTTCCTGGTCGGCGGGGCCTCGCTGGTCCTGCTCCGCCCGCCGCGGCCGGCGGAGCCGGGCACCGCGCCCGCGACGGGGCGAGCGGGGACCGGGCGGCCCGGGTTCGCGACGGTGCTCGGCGCGATCGCCATCGGCGTCTACTCCGGCTACTTCGGCGCCGCCGCGGGCGTCCTCATGCTGGCGCTGCTCACCCGGCTGCTCGCGGACACGCTGGTGCGGGTCAACGCCGTCAAGAACGTGCTGCTCGGGGCCTCGAACGCGGTCGCCGCGATCGGGTTCATCGTGCTCGGCGACGTGGTGTGGAGTGCCGCGATCCCGCTGGCCGCCGGCCTGCTCGTCGGGAACTACACCGGGCCGGCGATCGCCCGACGCCTCCCGCCGGTGGTGCTGCGGGTCGGCATCGCCGTGGCCGGGCTGGTGCTCGCGGTGGTCCTGTTCGTCGACGCCGTGCGCTAGGAGCCCGACAGCTGCCGCTTCACCTCGGTCGACACCCGCTTGCCGTCGGCCCGCGACCCCACCTGCGGCTGCACGACCTTCATGACCTGCCCCATCTGGCGGGGCCCCTCCGCGCCGGTCTCGGCGATCGCGGTGGCCACCAGCGCGGTGAGCTCCTCGTCGGTCAGCGGCTGCGGCAGGTACTCGGCGAGGACCTGCTCCTCGGCACGCTCCCGCTCGGCCAGCTCGGTGCGCCCGGCCCCGTCGAACGCCTCGGCCGACTCCCGGCGCTTCTTGGTCTCGCGGGTGAGCACGCCCAGCACGTCGTCGTCGGTGAGGTCGTGGTGGGCCTCGCCCGAGGTCTCGGCGTTCGTGACCGCCGTGAGCGCCATACGCAGGGTCGCGACCCGCACCTCGTCGCGGGCCTTCATGGCGGTCGTCAGGTCGCTGCGCAGCCGGTCCTTGAGCACGTCGGACAGCCTAGCCGCGGTGGTCCACCCCGTTAGGTGAGCGCGCGGACCAGCGGCATCGGCATCAGCCGCAGCGCCGGGCCGAGCAACGACCACGGCCAGCGCGGCACGTAGGCGTGGGCCGGCCGGCGCTCGATCGCCTCGACCAGGGCCCGCACGCCGGTGGGCCCGTCGACCGCGAACGGCATCGTCATGCCCGCGTTGAGGTCGGTGCGGATGAAGCCGGGCGCGATCGTCGTGACGTCGATCGCGGTGCCGGCCACGTCGGAGCGGATGCCCTCGGCGAGCGTCGACAGCCCGGCCTTCGCCGCGGCGTACACGGTCTGGGCGCCGCGCAGGCCGCGGTCGGCCGCGACCGAGGAGATGACGACGAGGTGCCCGGAACCCTGCTCGCGGAAGATCTCCATCGCGGCCTCGCACTGGGCGATCGCGGCGACGAAGTTCGTGCGCGCGGTGCGCAGGTTGGCGTCCGGCTTCCCGGACCCCACCGGCCGCCCGTCCCCGACACCGGCGTTGACCACCACGCGGTCGAGCCCGCCGAGGTCCTCGCGCACGCGGGCGAACACGGCCGCCACCGCGTCGTCGTCGGTGACGTCGAGGGTGGCGGTCAGCACCGTCGGCGCCCCGGCCGGAGCGGTGAGCTCGGCGGCGAGGGCCTCGAGGCGGTCGGCCCGGCGGGCGGCGAGGGCGAGCTCGTGACCCCGGGCGGCGAACGCCCGGGCCATCCCCTCGCCGAGGCCGGAGCTCGCCCCGGTGATCAGCGTGCGCATACGGCCATCAGATCACCGCCGGACGCTCCGATCACCGGTGGGCGACGACGTTCACCACGACCCCGCCCGGCGTCCGCACGAAGAACCGGCGCACTCCCCACGGCTCGTCGGTCGGCGGGTGCTCGATCCGCAGCCCGGCGTTCCGCGCCCGCGCGTGCAGGGCGTCGACGGTGGCCGGGGTGTCGACCTCCACCGAGACCGCCGCGTCCACCGGGGCCGTGGCGTCCCGGGAGACGAGCTGCACCTGGACGGGCTGGCTCACCCCGGGCGCCCCGTGGTTCACCACCCAGCCCTGGTCCATGGCGGTCTCCAGGCCGAGGAGTCCGGTCCAGAACGGCGCGTCGGCTGCCGGGTCGAGGACGGGGAGGTTCGCGACGACGCGCCGGACCGGGGTGCTCATGAGCGCTGAGCCTCCCCGGCGACCGGCGCGCCGTCTTGGACGGATCCGATCCGGCGCCGTCACCGCGTCGCGACGAGGACCGGCGCGCCCGGCAGCGTCCGGACCCGCTGCATCGTCACCTGGCCCTGCACGCCGAGGCTGACCGCGATGAAGAGCAGCACGCTCGAGGAGTTCACGGCGTTCGCGGTGGGCGCGACCGCGCCGGCGAGCACGTCGAGCCCGATGTGGATCCCGATCCCGACGATCCACAGCACCGCCGTCAGCGCGTGGCCCTGGGTCCAGACGGCGCCGTCGCGGACCCACAGCGTCACCGTCGCCGCCCGCACCAGCCCGAGCGCCGCGCCGATCACCAGGCCGGCCACGAGCAGCGTCCAGCCGACGACCGACACCGGATGTGTCCCGGCGGTCGAGGCCACCTCGACCACGCCGACGACCCCGAGGATCCCCGCGACCCGAAGCCGGCGCGCCGTGAACTGCCGCACGCGCAGCTGGTTGTAGAGGATCCAGCCCAGCACCGCGATCCCGATGATGACCTGCAGCGGCCCGCTCATCGTCCTCGTCCTCCCCCGGCTCGTGGGCCCTGACGGCCCGGACCCCGAGAAGGCTCGTCCGGCACGCGGCCGGGAGCGTCCACCCGCGGGTGGAGACCGGGTGGAGAACGGGTGTGCGCGCGCGGACGGGGGTCCAGACTCGTCGTCGTGACGCTGCGAGCCGACCCGGACAGCCCCGCCGCGCCGCGCGGAGCCCCGACGACGGGTGCGGCGCCCGGCCCCGTGCGGCCCGAGCCGGCCCCGAAACCCGCCTTCCAGACCGCCGGGCTGCCCACGCCCCGCATCGCCTCCCCCGCCGCGCGCCTGCTGCGGACCGGTCGCCCGCTCCTGTGGCTGGCCGTGGCGGCCGGGACCGTGTGGCCGCTCACCCCGGCGGCGATCACCGCGGCCGTGATCACCCTCGCCGGTGCGGGGTGCGTGATCGTCGCGGCGCGGGACCCACGGATCCCCTCGGTCGCCGGGGACGGCGAGCAGTGGCGCACGTTCCTGCTCTCGCTGTGCACGGTGAGCGGTCTGGTCGCGACGGTCCTGGAACCCCGCGGGGCCGGGTACGCGTGCGCCCTGGTCGGCGGGGCGCTCATCGGGCGCATCGTCATCGACGCCCGGCTGATCTGGGGGTTCTCGGTGCTGGCCGGGACCGCCGTCGGGGTGGTGATGGCGGTGCGGCTCGGCTCGCCGTGGGCGCTGCTCATCGGCCTCGCCGTCCCCGCCCTCGCGTCGCGCTCCCTCGATCGCGCACGGCTCTACCGCGAGCACGCCCGCGTGACGGCGCTGCTCACCGAGCGGGAGGCGCTCCGCGAGGTCGA
>JAICLN010000130.1 GCA_025925615.1 Actinomycetospora sp.
GGACCTGGCGTCGGACCCGGAGCACGGGTGGGCCCGGTACGTCCGCGAGACGAACACGAGGCCCCAGTGGGCGGGCTCGTGCTGGTACCACCTGCGCTACCTGGACCCGTTCAACGACGAGCGCTTCGTCGACCCCGACGTCGAGCGGTTCTGGCTGGGTCCGCGCCCGGAGGTCTTCGGGCCGGGCGACCCGGGCGGGGTCGACCTGTACGTCGGCGGCGTCGAGCACGCCGTGCTGCACCTGCTGTACGCCCGGTTCTGGCAGAAGGTGCTCTTCGACCTGGGGCACGTCTCCGCCTCGGAGCCGTTCCGGCGGCTGTTCAACCAGGGCTACATCCAGGCCTGGGCCTACACCGACGCGCGGGGCGTGTACGTGCCCGCGGAGGAGGTCGTGGAGGGCCCGGACGGATTCACGTGGAACGGCGAGCCGGTCACCCGCGAGTACGGGAAGATGGGCAAGTCGCTGCGCAACGTCGTGACGCCCGACGAGATGTGCGCGACCTACGGCGCGGACACCTTCCGGCTCTACGAGATGTCGACCGGCCCGATGGAGGCCTCGCGCCCGTGGTCGACCCGTGACGTCGTCGGGTCACAGCGCTTCCTGCAGCGCGTGTGGCGGCTGATGGTGGACGAGAACGACGGGTCGCTGCGGGTGGCGGAGACCGACGACCCGTCCGAGGACACGCTGCGCCTGCTGCACCGCACGATCGACGGCGTGCGGACCGACGTCCCGGCGATGCACTACAACACCGGGGCGGCCAAGCTCATCGAGCTCGCCAACCACCTGACCAAGACCTATCCGGACGGCGGGCTGCCCCGGTCGGTGGCCGAGCCGCTGGTGCTGATGCTCTCGCCGCTGTGCCCGCACCTGGCCGAGGAGCTGTGGTCGAAGCTGGGCCATCCGCAGTCGCTGGCCTACGCGGCGTTCCCGGTGGCGGACGAGTCCCTGCTGGTCGAGGACACCGTCGAGTACCCCATCCAGGTCAACGGCAAGGTCCGGTCGCGGATCACGGTGTCGGCGTCGGCGACCAAGGACGAGGTCCGGGCGGCCGCGCTGGCCGACCCCAAGGTCGTCGAGCTGCTCGAGGGCGCGGAGCCCCGCAAGGTCATCGTGGTGCCCGGCCGCCTGGTGAACGTCGTCACGTAGGCCGCACCCCCCGCCATTTCGAGCGAAGGGCACCTTCGGTCGAATAGATGGGCCGTGGGTGCCCCTCGCCGGTACCGCGGCGCTCGCGCTGGTCTGAGCGAAGGGCACCTTCGGTCGGCTAGATCGGCGAGGGGCGCCCTTCGCCGGAATCGCCCGTGGGCCAGGCCGTCCACCTCGTCGAATCTCGATGGATCCGGACGCGGCCGGGCGACGTCAACGAGACATGCCTCGTCGTGCACGGGTCGACTGGAACGCGGTCTCCGCCGCGGCCACGAACGGCCTCATCCTCGTCAGCACCATGCTCGCCCTCGATGTCCCGCCGAGCACGATCGCCTTTCGCGCCCGCAAGGACGGTGGCGTGTGGTGGCGTCCGCTCGCGGGCCTGATCGCCCTGGTCCGGGGCGGCCTCACTCCCCGCCAGCGTCTCGTCGCCGCGCTCCTGGTCTGCGGCGAGCGGGCGTGCATCACCGGGCTCTCGGCCTGCCGGCTCTACGGTCTGGCGCGGATCCCGGAGGGCGACGAGGTGCACGTGCTGATCCCCCACGAGGAACGCCGACGGTCCGAGGGCTTCCTGCTCGTCGAACGCACGACCCGGATGCCTCCGACGCCCCGGATCCGGGACGGCATCCGGTGCGCGTCACTGGAGCGCGCACTCGTCGACGGCGCCCGCCGGATGACCCACGTCGACGAGGTGCGGGCGCTGCTCTGTGAGGCGGTCCAACGACGCATGACGACGGTTCCGGCGCTCCGGTCCGAGGTCGAGATCGGCTCGTGCCGAGGTGCGGCACTGGTCCGCGCCGTGATCGTCGAGCTCGAGGACGGGATCCGGTCGGCGGCGGAGGCGTGGTGGCGGGCGCTCGTCGCGACGATGGACGGCTTCCCGCGGGTCCACTGGAACGCGGACGTCCACCTCGCCGACGGATCGTTCCTGGCCTGCCCCGACGGTTTCGTCGACGAGGTAGCGCTGGCTCTCGAGCTGCACTCGTTCGCCCACCACGCCGATCTCGACGCGTTCGACGCCACGATGCGACGCCACGCCGAGATGACGGCGGCCGGTCTCGTCGTGGTGCCGGCCACTCCGAAGGAGCTCCGGGACGACCCGCAGGGAGTGAAGCGGAAGATGTGGGCCGCGCTCGAACAGGCACGCCTGCGCCCACGGCCGGGCGTGGTGATGAAGCCGTTGTGAACGAAGGGCCCCTCCGGTCGAGTAGATCGACCGAAGGTGCCCTTCGCCCACAACGGCGTGCGGCTCGGCGTTCCGGCGAGGGGCGCCCACGGTCGATCTACTCGACCGAACGGGCCCTTCGCTCGGAACTGGCCCTGCTCAGGACTCGCCGCGGATGAACTCCTCCACGCGGTCGTAGGCGACCGAGTCGCGGTACTGCTCCGGGGGCGACTTCATGAAGTACGACGAGGCGCCGAGCAGCGGGCCGCCGATGCCGCGGTCCAGCGCGATCTTCGCCGCGCGCACCGCGTCGATGATGATGCCGGCGGAGTTCGGGGAGTCCCAGACCTCGAGCTTGTACTCGAGCGACAGCGGCACGTCGCCGAACGCACGGCCCTCGAGCCGGACGTAGGCCCACTTGCGGTCGTCGAGCCACGGCACGTGGTCCGACGGGCCGATGTGGACGTTGCCCTTGCCCATGTCGCGGTCGACCTGTGAGGTCACCGACTGCGTCTTGGACGTCTTCTTCGACTCCAGGCGCTCCCGCTCGAGCATGTTGCGGAAGTCCATGTTGCCGCCGACGTTGAGCTGCATCGTGCGGTCGAGCTGCACGCCGCGGTCCTCGAAGAGCTTCGCGAGCACGCGGTGGGTGATCGTCGCACCGACCTGCGACTTGATGTCGTCACCGACGATCGGGACGCCGGCCTCGGTGAACTTCGCCGCCCACTCCGGGTCGGACGCGATGAACACCGGCAGCGCGTTGACGAACGCAACACCCGCGTCGAGGGCGCACTGGGCGTAGAACTTGTCGGCGTCCTCGGAGCCCACCGGCAGGTAGGAGACGAGGACGTCGGCCCGGGCCTCGCGCAGCGCGGCGACGACGTCCACCGGCTCCTCGTCGGCCTCGGTGATGATCTCGCGGTAGTAGCGGCCGAGCCCGTCGAGGGTGTGGCCCCGCTGCACCGTCACACCCGTGGGCGCGACGTCGGCGATCTTGATGGTGTTGTTCTCGCTGGCGGTGATCGCCTCGGCGAGGTCCTGCCCGACCTTCTTGGCGTCCACGTCGAACGCGGCCACGAACTCGAGGTCCCGGACGTGGTACCCGCCGAAGTCGACGTGCATGAGCCCGGGCACGCGGGTGGCCGGGTCGGCGTCGGCGTAGTACGTGACGCCCTGGACCAGCGAGGCGGCGCAGTTGCCCACGCCGACGACGGCCACTCGGACCTGACCCATGGATGGTCTCCTTCGCTCTTCGCGCCCCGGGTGATCGTTGTGGTCGGGGCATGTCTGACGTGCTGGTGGAAGCCCTGCGCGGTGTCGTGCAGGGCCCTTGGGTGGGCGGGCCCGGTGCGGGCCCCGGTCAGTCCGGCGGTTCGAGGGACCGGTCCTCGGTCCCGCCCGCCTGGCCCAGCGACCGCTCGTGGTCGATGAGCTCGTTGAGCCAGCGGACCTCGCGTTCGGTGGTGTCGAGCCCGATCCGGTGGAGTTCGCGGGTGTAGCGGTCGATCTGCTCGCCGGCGCGGGTCATGGTCGTGCGCAGTCCGTCACGCCGCTCCTCGACCCGGCGTCGCCTGCCCTCGAGGATGCGCATCCGCACCTCCGCGGGCGTGCGGGAGAAGAAGGCCAGGTGCACGCCGAAGCTCTCGTCGTCGCAGGCCTGCGGGCCCGCCTCGCCGAGCAGTTCGTCGAGCCGGTCCTTCCCCTCCGCGGTGATCTCGTAGACACGTCGTCCCCGGCGGCCCCAGCTCCCGCGCACCATCGCCTCGTCCGGATCGCGCTCGGCGATCAGCTCGGCGCGCTGGAGACGACGCAGGGTCGGGTACACCGAGCCCCACGAGAACGCCCGCAGCGATCCCAGCCGGGCGTGGAGCTGTTTGCGCAGCTCGTACCCGTGCATGGGGGCCTCGTGCAGCAGGCCGAGGACGGCGAGCTCGAGCAGCGGGCCCACCTCCCGAGCGCTTCGTGGTCGCCCTGGTCTCGACGACTCTCTCGGTGCACCATATCGCGCCGATACATCGGGTCCCGGCGATCGACGATCTCGTCACACGACCGCAGCGCACCGCGGTGCGTCGCTGGCTACGCTGAGGTGCGTGCGAACTCCCCGCCAGGTCGTCGACTACGCGCTGCGCCGCCGCGCGCACCTCGCCGACGTCGCTGCCGGGCGCACCTCGAGCGAGGACGCGCGCGACGCCGGGGCCTACCTGATGCAGGCCGCCGCGTACCACGGGATCCCGACCGCCACGCCGTGCCCGCTGTGCCGCCGCGACGAGGTCGTCAACGTGTCCTGGGTCTTCGGCGAGCGCCTCGGGCCGGTGTCCGGTTCCGCCCGTTCGGCCGACGAGATCGCTCGACTGGACGACGCGGCGGGCGAGTTCACCGTGCACGTCGTGGAGGTCTGCCGAACGTGCCGGTGGAACCACCTCGTACAGTCCTACGTCTTGGGAGCGGACGACGCCTCGGGCGGCGGCCGCCGTCGGCGTCGGACGGCCTCGCCCTGACGCCCCGGTGGGCGTGACGTGGCGGGGTCCGACCCCGACCATGCTGTCCCCGGGAGGCGCCACGTGACCGACGACCGTCGTACGGACCGTCGTCCCGTCAGCGGCTCCGCGGCACCACCCCGGCCGGGGTCGAACCCACCGCCCGGGCCGCCCCGGAACCTCCCGCCCGGCTGGAGCCCCGTGCCTCCCTCGGAGCGCAACGGCCAGGGCGCGCCCAACGGTCAGCCCGGACCCCACGGAGCCGGCCGCGGCCAGGCGCCACCTGCGAGACGGCCGGCCCAGGGCCCGCCGAACGGGCAGCCGTCGTCCGGACGGCCGCCGAACGGGCAGGCCCCCCAGCGCCCGGCCCCGAACAACCAGCCCGCCGGCCGGACTCCCCCCGGCCCGAACGCCACCCGCGTCGAGGAACGCCCCGACTCCTGGGGCGCGGAGCGTCAGGAACCCCGCCTCCTGACCCACGAGGGTGCCCGCCCGCTCGCGACGGCGGCGACGGCGACCACCGCCGCCTCCCGGACGTCGGCCGCCACCCGCGTCGGCGGCCGCCCGGGCACGGTGCCCACCGACGTCATCCAGGGCAGCGCCGCGCCCGGGCGCGCCCGCCCGACCGACGACCCGCCTGACGGTCCCGGGCATCGCCGGGGCGCGGACGGTCCCGACGACGAGCCGCCGAGCCGCCGCAAGGCGAAGCTCGCGGCCCTCTCCCCGCGCCAGCGACGCTGGCGGCGGGCCCGGCGCATCGGCTACGTCGTGCTGGCCGTCGTGATCCTGGGCCCGGTCCTCGCCTTCGCGATCGGCTGGATCGCCTTCCGGATCCCCTCGGCGGACGACGCGACCAACAACCAGGTCGCGACGATCGACTACTCCGACGGCTCGACGATGGCCAGCCTCGCGCAGGCCCAGGGCAACCGGATCAAGGTCCCGCTCACGCAGGTGCCCGCCTGGGTGCAGCACGCGGTCGCCTCCGCCGAGGACCGCAGCTTCTACACGAACTACGGGTTCGACCCGATCGGCATCGCCCGCGCCGCCTTCAACCAGGCCCAGGGCGGGTCCGGCGGCGGCTCCACGATCACCCAGCAGTACGTGAAGAACGTGCTGGTGGGCGACGAGCACTCCTACTGGCGCAAGTACCGCGAGGTGGTCATCGCGGCGAAGATCAACCAGGAGGAGTCGAAGGACCAGATCCTCGAGAACTACCTGAACACCATCTACTTCGGGCGCGGGGCGTACGGGATCCAGGCCGCGTCGCAGGCCTACTACGGCCGCGACGTGAACACCCTGACGCCGGCCGAGGGGGCGGTGCTCGCCGGGCTCATCCAGGCGCCGTCGAAGTGGGACCCGGCCGTCGACCGGGGCGGCTCGCAGCAGCGGTGGAACTACGTGCTCGACGGGATGGTCGACCAGAAGTGGCTCTCCCCGGCCGACCGCGCGGGCGCGGTGTTCCCGCCGACGCTGCCGCCCTCGGCGCGCAAGACCGGGATCCCGGACAACGACCGGGGCCATATCGTCTCGGCGGTCAAGGACGAGCTCGCGTCGTACGGCATCACCGAGCAGCAGGTGAACCAGGAGGGGCTGAAGGTCGAGACGACCGTCGACCCGAAGCTCCAGCAGCAGGCCGCCGACGCCGCCGCGAAGACGCTGCAGGGCCAGCCCGCGAACCTGCGGACCGCCCTGGTCTCGGAGGACCCGCGCTCCGGCGCCGTCCTGGCCTACTACGGCGGCAGCGACGGCTCGGGCTTCGACTACGCCCAGACGCAGCGCCAGCCCGGGTCGTCGTTCAAGCCCTTCGTGCTGCTCGCCGGGCTCGAGCGCAACCCCCCGATCGGGCTCGGGACAACGTTCGACGGCTCCACCCCGCAGACGATCGCAGGGACCAAGGTGGAGAACTCCGACGGCGAGAGCTGCCCGAACTGTGACCTCAAGACGGCGATGACGCTCTCGATCAACACCGTCTTCTACCAGCTCGGCGTCCAGGTGGGCCCGCAGAAGGTCGCCGACGCCGCGCACCAGGTGGGGGTCAGCGCCGGGCTCCAGAACCCCAGCGGCGGCATCGCGATCGGCGACAAGGAGGTCAAGCCCGGGGACATGGCCTCGGCGTACTCGACCTTCGCCGCGGACGGCACCTACCACCGCCCGCACATGGTCACGAAGGTGACGACGGCGGACGGCCGCGTCCTCTACGACGGCGGGGTCACGGCACCCGAGCAGCGGATCAGCCAGCAGCTCGCCCGCAACGTCACCGAGTCCATGCTCGACGTCGCCTCGCACTCGCAGATCCCGCTCGCGAGCGGGCGGCCGGTCGCCTCGAAGACCGGCACCGTGCAGTCCTCGCAGCAGGGCCAGAACAACGACGCCTGGACGGTCGGCTACACCCCGCAGATCTCGACGGCGGTGTGGGTCGGGACCGACGACAACTCGCCGATCAAGACCAAGGGCGGCGCGCCGATCTACGGACGAGGCGTCCCCGGCCAGATCTGGCAGAAGTACATGAACCAGGCGCTGCGCAACGAGCCGATCCAGCAGTTCTCCGACTTCGAGGCCATCGGCGCCCCGCCGGCCCCGCCCGCGCCCCCGACGCCCACGCCGGACCCGAACAACCCGGACGGGCAGAACGGAAAGATCTGCATCAACGGCGTCTGCATCGACAAGCCCGGCGACGGGAACAACGGGCAGAACGGCAACAACGGGCAGAACGGGAACAACGGCAACAACAACAACGGCGACAACAACGGCAACGGGAACAACGGCAACGGGAACAACGGGAACGGGAACAACGGCGGCGGGAACAACGGCGGCAACGGGAACAACGGCGGCAACGGGAACAACGGCCGCGGGAACGGCGGCGGTGGCAACGGTGACCTGTTCCCCGACGGCTTCTGACCCGGTCCCCGAGCACCGTTGACCTCGCAGGCCCCGCCCGAGCGCAGCCGCGCGCACGACCCGGCGTCGCTCGACCCGTCGTCCCGCGTGCTGCCGGCACACGAGGACGCGTTCGTCCGCGCCGCGAGCGCGGCGACCGGCGGACCGCTGGGCTCCCACGCCGTCGTCGGGCGGGTCGGGTTCTTCACCCCGCTCCGGGTCGTCCTGCTGCTCGCCACGATCGTGCTCGCGCTGGGCTGGTTCGCGAAGGCGCCGTGCCTGCAGCAGTACGTGGACGACAACGGGCAGACCCAGCTGGACTGGCGGGACGGCCGGCAGTACGTCGCGATGTTCTACTCCGACACCGTCCCGCTCTACACCGCCTAGCGGCACGACACAGGCGGCGTCCCGAACGTCACCAGCTGGGTCGACCAGCACGACGACGGCACCACGCAGGTCCGGTACATGGAGTACCCGGTGCTCACCGGGTTCTTCCAATGGGCCAATGCGCGCCTCGCGGCCGGCTGGCTCGCGACCGGCGTCCTGCCCACCGCACTCGCCGTCGTCGTCTACTTCGACCTGTCCGCCTTCTGGCTCGCGCTCGCCTGGCTCGGCGTGGTCTGGGCCCTCGTGCGGCTGCGCCCGGGGCGGCCGTGGGACGCGGCGATCGCCGCGGTCTCGCCGTTGGTCGCCGTGCACGCCTTCACCAACTTCGACACCCTCGCCGTGGCCGGCGCGACCCTCGGGATGCTCGCGTGGTCGCGACGACGACCCGGGGTGGCCGGCGTCCTGCTCGGCCTGGGCGCGGCGGCGAAGCTGTACCCGCTCTTCCTGCTCTTCCCCCTGCTCCTGCTGTGCCTGCGCGCGGGACGGCTGCGGGCCTGGTGGCTCGTGACGGTCGCGGGGCTCGTGACCTGGGCGGCCGTCAACGTGCCGGTGGCCGTCATCGCGCCGACGGGGTGGTGGGAGTTCTTCCGGCTGAACTCGACGCGCGCGGCCGATCCCGACTCGATCTACAACGTCGTCTCGGGACTGTCCGGCTGGCCCGGGTTCGACGGGACCCTGGCGTCGGGCCAGACCCCGGCCGTGCTCAACGTCGTCACCGCCGTCGCGTTCGCCGCGTGCTGCGTCGCGGTCGCCGAGCTGGTGCGCCGGGCCCCGGTCCGGCCGCGCCTGGCCTCTATCGCCTTCCTGGTCGTCGCGGCCTTCCTGCTGACCAACAAGGTCTGGAGCCCGCAGTACTCGCTCTGGCTCGTCCCCCTGGCGGTGCTCGCCTACCCGCGGTGGCGCCCGCTGCTCGTCTGGATGGCGATCGACGCGTTCGTCTGGGTACCGCGGATGTACTACTACCTCGGGACGTCCAACAAGGGTCTCCCCGCACCGTGGTTCTACGGGGCGGTCCTGCTGCGTGACCTCGCGGTGATCGGCGTGGCGGTCCTGATCGTCCGCACCGTGCTGCGACCGGAGCTCGACCCGGTCCGGCTGCGCCCCGGCCGGTCGGGCCCCCCGGTCGCCGGGGCGGATCCCGACGGCGGGGTCCTCGACGGCGCACCCGATGCGGCGTGGTTCGCCGCCCGGCGTCGAGGCGGGGACGACCCGTCCCCGGCCGGGGTCGGGGAGGACACGACCACCCGATCCGGGCGGGTCTGAGTCCGCGCGGCGCATCCGGCTCGCACACCGCGTGGCCCTACCGTGACGGACCGGTGACCCGGGCGTCACCTCCGGAGCAGTGCCTCGTTGTGCCCCTCGTCGGAGCCCGTTCGACGACGCCGAGGTCCCGGACCGCGCACGCTGCGCCCGGGACCCACGGCCGCGTCACGGAGCGGGGCCGCAGACGACGTTCCACGTAAGGGGTCCTGCATGGCTGCGCGGTTCTCGCGTCTGGTGTCGTTCGCGACGGCCGGGGGTGTCCTCACCGGCTCGTTGCTGTTGGGGACAGGCATGGCGCTCGCCGCGCCGACCGCGCCCGCTGCGGGTGGTCAGGTCATCCCCGCCCAGTGCGGCACGACGGTCGCCGCGCGCCCGGGCGACACCGTCGAGGTGACCCCGCTGCTGGGTCTGCCGCTGCTCGTGCCCATCGGCACCGCCGCGGGCCCGCTGCAGTCGATCAACCAGACGATCGCCGGCTCGCTCTGCCAGGTGCAGGTCCAGCTCGTCGCGCCGGTGACCGCCGCCGTCACCGCGGCCGCGCCGCAGCTCGCGCCGGTCACGGCCCCGGTGGAGCAGGGCGCGCGGGCCGTGCTCGGTGGCCCGGCCCCGGCCCC
>JAICLN010000073.1 GCA_025925615.1 Actinomycetospora sp.
AGTGCGTTCCACGGGAGCCCGGGAGACGGGCTGAGAGGGGACCTGGCCGCGGGAGCGGTGGTGGTCCCGACCGTTCGAACCTGATCCGGGTCATGCCGGCGCAGGGAAACGGAGGCGCAACGTGCCACTCACCACGTCCGGGTCCGGGACGCCGACCGAGGCCCCGCGCGGCCCCGACGAGGTCGCCCCCACCCTCGACGGACCGGTGCCCCGCTCGCTCGGGCTGCTCGACCAGGGCGCGTTCTGGGCGAACCTCGGGGTGAGCCTGCTCGGTTTCGCGGGGGTCCTCGCCGTCCTGCACCCCGCGGGCGCGCCGCCGCTGACGATCACCGCCGCCGTCGTCGCGACCGTCGTCGGGACGCTCCTGGGCAGCGCCATGGTCGGCCTCTCGGCGATCCCCGGCGCCCGCACCGGCGCCCCGGCGATGGTCGTGCTGCGGGGTCTGTTCGGGGGAGTCCTCTCATGGATCCCCTCGGTGCTGAACGTGGTGCAGCTGGTGGGCTGGGGGACGTTCGAGCTCGTCGTCATCGCGCAGGCCGGGGTGGTGGCCCTGGGCGGGCCGACGTGGGCGTGGGTCCTCGGAGCGGGCGTCGTCACGACGCTGCTGACGCTGCGCCCGCTGGGCATGCTGCGGCTGCTGCGCCGGGTGGTGACGGTCCTCGTCGCGATCTCCGTGGCCTACCTCGCCTGGTGGCTGTTCACCCGGCCTGCCGCCGGGGACCTCGGCCAGAGCGGGTCGTGGTCCGGGTTCTGGGCGGGCACCGACGCGGCGATCGCGGTGGCGGTCTCGTGGATCCCGGTGGCCTCGGACTACTCGCGGCACTCGCGCCGGGTGGGGACCGCGTTCACCGCGGCCACCGTCGGCTACGGCGTCACGCAGATCCTCTGCTTCGTCGTCGGGCTCGCGGCGCTCTCGCTCGTGGGCGGGGACGGTGACGCGGTCTTCGCGCCGATGCTCGCGGCCCCGTTCGGCCTCGCGGCCCTGCTCGTCCTGACGCTGCGCGAGACCGACCAGTCGTTCGCGAACGTCTACTCGACCGCCGTCTCGGCCCAGAACCTCTGGCCGCGCGCGGACCGGCGCGTGCTCTGCGTGGTCATCGGCGTGCTCGTGACGGTGCTCGCCCTCGGGGTGACGATCGACGACTACTCGAGCTTCCTCGCCGTCATCGGCTCGGTGTTCGTGCCCCTGCTCGGGGTCGGGGTCGGCGACGCGCTGGTGCGTCGCGGACGAGCCGACCTCTCACGCTGGGCCCCGTCGCGGCCGTTGATGGTGGTGGCCTGGCTGGTGGGCCTCGTCGCGTACCAGCTGGTCAACCCCGGCGGCGCGCCCGGCTGGTCCGACGCGTGGACCGCGCTGCGGGAGGCGATCGGGTTCGCGCCGCCGTCCTGGCTCTCGGCGTCGCTGCTGTCGTTCCTCGTCGCCGGGGTCGTCGGGGCGGCGCTGGCGGCCCTCGAGCGCGGCCGGCGAGGGCGGGGCACCATCGGGGCATGAGGATGCGCACGCTGGGCCGGACCGGCATCAAGGTCAGCCCGTACTGCCTCGGCGCCATGATGTTCGGCGCCATGGGCAACCCCGACCACGACGACTCGATCCGGATCATCCACAAGGCCCTGGACTCGGGGATCAACGTCGTGGACACCGCGGACGTGTACTCGCAGGGCGAGTCCGAGGAGATCGTCGGGAAGGCGCTGCAGCAGCTGCCCGCCGAGCGCCGCGAGAACGTCGTGCTGGCCACGAAGGTCCATGGCGGCATGGGCGACGACCCGAACCGGGCCGGCAACTCGCGGCGCTGGATCACCACCGAGGTCGAGAACTCGCTGCGGCGCCTGCAGACCGACCACGTGGACCTCTACCAGATCCACCGGCCCTCGCCGGACACCGACATCGAGGAGACGCTCTCCGCGCTGACGGACCTGGTGCGCAGCGGCAAGGTCCGCGCGATCGGCTCGTCGACGTTCCCGGCCTCGGAGATCGTCGAGGCGCAGTGGGTCGCCGAGCGCCGCGGCCTCGAGCGGTTCCGCACCGAGCAGCCGCCCTACTCCATCGTCAACCGCGGCATCGAGCGCGAGGTGCTGCCCGCCTGCCAGCGCTACGGGATGGGCGCGCTGGTGTGGAGCCCGCTGGCGATGGGGCTCCTGACCGGGAAGTACCGCAAGGGGCAGGAGACCGACAGCCCGCGCATGAACTTCGCGCCCGGGCGCCTGACCCACGAGCGCAAGCTCGACGCCGTCGAGGAGCTGATCCCGCTCGCCGAGAAGTCCGGGATCTCGATGGTCCACCTGGCGATGGCGTTCGCGGTGGCCCACCCCGCGGTGACCTCGGCGATCATCGGCCCGCGCACGATGGAGCACCTCGACGACCTGCTCGCGGGCGCGGAGGTCACCCTCGACGACGAGGTCCTCGACCGCATCGACGAGATCGTCGCGCCGGGCACGGACGTCGACCCGGGCGACGTGTCCTACGCGCCCCCGGCCATCGAGCGGGCCGGGCTGCGCCGCCGGCCCGCCGGGGAGCGCTCCGCCGCCTGACGACGGGGCTTTCCTGCCACTGGATGCAAGCGACGACGCATCGCTTGCACCCGGTCGCCGCGTCGTCTTGGCGCGACTAGGCACGTCGATCGACCGTGGTGTGACCCGGTGCTGGTAGAACGAACCCGTCAACCGGCGAGGGGATCGGTCGTGAGCTACCCGCAGCGTTCCTGGGACGACGGCGATGTCGAGGTCGTCGCGAAACGCCTGTGGGCGGGCGGCGTGGCCACCGCGCTGGTCGCCGCGGGCATCGCGTTCGTCGGCGTCCTCATCATCAACAGCATCTTCGAGGTCGGCATCCAGACCGCCGGCCGCAGCGGGGCGCTGGTGGACAACGCGTCCACCGTCATCCCGATCGCGGCCGGCATCGCCGCGCTGGCCAGCACGGCCCTGCTGCACCTGCTGCTGATGACCACGCCCCCCCCGGCGTCGTTCTTATCGGCGATCGCGGTGCTCGTGATCGTCGTGCTGATCCTGCAGGTCTTCCTCGCCGACGGGTCGATCGCGGCCCACATCGCCACCGGGGTCCTGTATGCCGCGATCGGGATCGCAATCGTCTCGATGCTCTCCGGGGTGTCGGCGACGTCCGTGCGGCCGGTCACCCACGGCGGGGGTGGCGGTTGGGACCGCGACCCCGGGTACGGCCAGCAGCAGTCGCCCTACCCGCCTCAGAACCCCTACGGACAGTACGGCGACCAGCGCACGCAGCGTTACGACCCCCGGGGACAGCGCGACCAGTGGCGCTGAGCCGTCGGCCCACCTGATCACGCGCCGTGGCCACGGAAGGACCGCCTGGCGTCGTGTCGAGCGATTGTGATGCTTTCGCTCGCGGGCCCTCCGTGCCTTGACCGCCACGTGCGCCCTGACGACGATCGGTCCTCCTGATCTGGCGGATCGGCGATGACGCCTGTCCGCGTGATGGTTGCGCCCGCGGGTGCGACCGAAGGGTGGTCGCCATGACGCAGACGGTCAACGGACACGGAGCAGTCACGACGTCCGGATCGGGATCGACGGAGGGCGACCCGGGACGCGGGGCCTACCGCGGACCCGAGTCGCTCGCCGACGTCCGGCGCGCCCTGCGCGTCGCGCTGCCGGAACCGAACAGCAAGTTCAGCCAGGACGACGAGTGGTGCGTGGTCGCGCAGGCCGACGGCACGTGGCGGGAGTACCGCTTCCACGACTACGACCAGATCTTCCGGATGCCCGGGCTCTACGAGAAGATCTTCTACGACGTCCTCGGCTGTGACTCGCCGCGGTTCATGGCCGGGCTGTTCGCCGACGCGCTGGCCGACGCCCGCGTGGACGCGGCCGACCTCCGGGCCCTGGACCTGGGGGCGGGCAACGGCATCATGGCCGAGGAGCTCGCCGCGGTCGGGATCGCGCACTCCGTCGGGGTCGACATCCTCCCCGAGGCGCGGGAGGCCGCCGAGCGCGACCGCCCGGGGCTCTACGCCGACTACCTCGTCGGCGACCTCACCGCGATCGAGGCCGACGACTCGAAGCGTCTCGCCGGGCACCACCTCAATGCCCTGACGGTCGTCGCGGCGCTCGGCTTCGGCGACATCCCGCCGGCCGCCTTCGGGACGGCGTACGACCACATCGCCGACGGCGGATGGGTCGTCCTGACGATCAAGGACGCCTTCCTGGCCTCCGAGGACACGTCGGGCTTCGCCGCGATGATCAGCGCCGGGATGGCGTCCGGGGCGCTCGAGGTGGTGCGCCGCGAGCGCTTCCGCCACCGGCTGGCGACCGACGCGACCCCGCTGGTCTACGAGGGCATCGTCGCCCGCAAGCGGGGCCCGCTCGCCTGACGCGTGGCCGGGCGGTTGGGGACCGCCGGGTCGCGCGGACCGACGGATCCCCACCTCCCGCCGTCCTTCCGGCCGTTTCCCCGGCCGGGTGACCGGGCACACAATCCATCGGACGGCGCGCCCCGGGACGACCCCCGGCGCTCGGGGCGCGGGAATCTCCGGTGATCAGGAGCGCACACATGGCCGCCAGTACCGACCACGGGCACGGTTCGGCCCTGCCCGCCCGCCGCACCCCGGACTTCGCCCGCGCCGTCGAGACGGTCGTGCCGGACGCGGTCCTCGCCCAGAGCGACCCCGCCCTCTTCGGGCGGACCGTCCTGCAGCTCGCCCAGGGCTGGGCGACCCACCCGAGCGAGGTGGGCCGGGCGGCCTCGGCGTTCGCGGCGGTCTCGGCCCGCATCGGCGCGGCCGCGACCGGCCGGGCGCTGCGCGGGCTCGCCGGCGGGGACACCACGGCGGCCGCCGACGACGCGACCCCGATGCCGGTGAGCAAGGACGGCCGGTTCAAGGACACGACCTGGACGGAGAACCCGGGCTTCTGGGCGCTGCGCCAGGAGTACCTCGCGCTGGTCTCGCTGCTCGAGGACCTCGTCGGGGCGGCGGGTCTCGACCCCGACGCCGACGACCGCGCCCGCCTGCTCATGAGCCTGGTCGGCAGCGTCGTCTCGCCGACCAACGTGCTGCCCGGCAACCCCGCGGCCCTCAAGCGCGCGTTCGAGACCGGCGGCGCGAGCGTCGTCGCGGGCCTGCGCAACGTGCTCGACGACGTGGCCACCAACAACGGTCGGCCGCGCCAGGTCGACGCGAGCAACCTGCGCGTCGGGAAGGAGCTCGCGGCCACGCCGGGCAAGGTCGTCTACCGCAACAAGCTCATGGAGCTGGTGCAGTTCGACGCGCAGACCGACGAGGTCCACGAGATCCCGCTGCTGTGCAGCCCGCCGTGGATCAACAAGTACTACGTCATGGACCTCGCGCCGGAGCGCAGCCTCGTCGAGTGGGCGGTGCAGCACGGCCACACCGTGTTCATGATCAGCTACCGCGACCCGGACGCCTCGATGGGCTCGACGTCGTTCGAGGACTACTTGAACTTCGGCGACGCCGAGGCGCTCGACGTGGTCACCCGGATCACCGGGTCGGACAAGGTCAACCTCATGGGCCTGTGCCTCGGCGGCCTCATGGCGACCCTGCTGACGGCCCGGTGCGCGGCGCGCGACGACGACCGCATCAACAGCCTGACGCTGCTCAACACGATGCTCGACTACTCCGAGGTCGGGCCGGTGTCGTCGTTCGTCAGCCCGGAGATCGTGGACCGGCTCGAGAAGCAGATGCAGCAGACCGGCTACCTGCCGGCCGAGTCGATGGCGACCACCTTCGACCTGCTGCGCGCCAACGACCTGATCTTCAACTACATCGGGCCGAACTGGCTGGAGGGCAAGGCGCCGCCGGCGTTCGACATCCTCGCCTGGAACGCGGACTCCACCCGCATGCCGGCCGCGATGCACGCGTCCTACCTGCGCCACTTCTACCTCGAGAACGAGCTCGCCCGGGGTGCCCTGGAGCTCGACGGCGAGCCGATCTCGCTCAAGGCCATCCACGCCGACACGTTCATCGTCGCTGCGGAGAACGACCACATCGCCCCGTGGCGGACCTCGTTCACCTCGACCGAGCTCATCGGCGGTGACGTGACGTTCGTGCTCTCCACCGCCGGGCACATCGCCGGCGTGGTCAACCCGCCCAGCCCGAAGGCGAAGCACTGGGTCGGGACCGTCGGCGCGACGGGGGCGGACGCGCCCGGTCCGGACGCGTGGCGCGCCCGGTCGAGCGAGGTCAAGGGCTCCTGGTGGGAGACGTGGTCCGGGTGGATCGGTGAGCGCGCGGGGGGCATGCGGACCCCGCCGCCGACCGGGAACGACGAGTACCCGGTCCTCGGCGACGCCCCCGGTGACTACGTCCGCGGGACGGCCTGAGCCTCGCACGCCACCTGCCACCCCGCGATCGGTGAGCCCATGGACCCCCTCCCTGCCCGTCCCGTGCGTTCGGCGTCGACGGCGCTGCGACACCTCGTCGACGACGCCGTCGGGCCCGGCTACCACACCCCGTTCCTGCGCCTGGACCTGCTCCTCGCGGGTCGGGAGTCACGCTGCGGGTGCGACGACTGCGCGGATCGGGTCGCGCGGGTGCTGGGCGAGATCCTCGCCTCCCTGCCCCGGTCCTGACGCGGCACGGGTGGGCGCCGCGGCGTCCGCTCGGTATCCTGAGCAGTCGATCGGCCGGTCGAGCACGCCGGCCGACCCGATCAGCAGGAGGAGCCGATGACGTCGACCTCGAACGGCCGGGCGAACGCCGGCGACGGATTCGTCGACATGGTGAGCCGCGGCCAGAAGGCCGTCACCGACGCCGCCACCGGGATGGCGGAGATGTGGGGCGCCGCGCTGTCCGGCGCCGACGACGCCGCGCGTCGCACCAGCGCCTCGTTCCCCGGCGGATCGCTGCCCGGGTACCCCTCGCCGGGGGAGGTCGTGGACCGGGCGGTGGACACCGGCATCGCGGTCCTCGAGATGCAGCGGTCGGTCGCCCACCAGGTGCTCGACGCGCTGCGGCTGCGCTGAGCGAGCACGCCGGGTCGGACACGCGGGACGCGGACGCGGCGTCGAGGACCGTCACGGGCGGCGTTTGGGACGTCCAGCGCCGCGCCCTCGGGGCGTTCATCCGTGACCAGCGGCGTCTGGCCCGGCTCTCGCTGCGGCAGCTCTCGGCGCTGTCGCACATCTCCAACCCCTATCTCAGCCAGGTCGAGCGAGGCCTGCACGTGCCCTCGGTGCGCGTGCTGCAGGCGATCGCCGATGCGCTCGACCTCTCGGCCGAGACCCTCCTCGAACAGGCGGGCCTCGTCCGGGAGCACGCCGGCCCGGGCCCCGGGTCGGGATCGCGCGGCAGTGCCGACGACGACCGCACGGTGGAACGCGCCGTCCGGGCCGACCGCCGGCTCTCGCACGCGCAGAAGGAGGCCCTGATCGCCGTGTACCGCAGCTACGTGGAGTCCTCGTCCGGCACCCCGGACGCCGGCCACGGGACCGGACGGTGACCGCGGTGGCGCCTCTCCCCGCCGAGAGCGACGTGCCGGAGAGCGGCGGCTGGGAGCGGACGCTGTCCGTCGCCGGGCGCCGGATCCGGGTGGCGGTGCGCCCCGCGACAACGGCGTCGGGACCGGCCGGGGACACCCCCGTGCGCCCGCTGGTGCTCGTCAACGGCATCGGCGCGAGCCTCGAGCTCTTCGAGCCGCTCGTGGCGGAGCTGGACCCGCGCCGCGAGGTGGTGCGCTTCGACGTCCCGGGCATCGGGGGCTCCCAGGGCTCGACGTTCCCCCTCCCCATGGCGGCGTTGTCGACCCTGCTCGCCGACCTGCTCGACCAGCTCGACGGGCTGACCGGCACGTCCCACCGCGTGGTCGACGTCCTGGGGCTGTCCTGGGGCGGCGGGATCGCGCAGCAGTTCACCCTGCAGTACCCGCACCGGGTCGGGCGCCTCGCGCTGGTGAGCACGGGGACGGGCGTGATGATGGTGCCGGCCCGGTTCGGGGTGCTGGCGCGGATGCTCACCCCCCGGCGCTACAACGACAAGGTCTACCGGCACCAGGCCGGCCGCGAGATCTACGTCGGTGAGGACCAGGACGCCGTCGACGCGCTGTTCTCGCGCGTGAAGCCGGTGCGGGCGACCGCCTACCTGCACCAGCTGTTCGCGCTGACCACGTGGACGAGCCTGCCGGTGCTGCCCATGATCACGGTGCCGACCCTGGTGCTCGCCGGGCGCCGCGACCCGGTCATCCCGGTTGTGAACGCCCACCTCATGGGGTCGCTGCTGCCCCACGGCACGGTGCACCTGCACGACGGCGGGCACCTCGGCCTGCTCACCCGCCCGCGCGAGCTCGGCGGAATCGTCGAGGACTTCCTGGGTCCGGGGCCGCGCGCGTCCTAGAGTGGGACCTCGTGAGTGCGAAGACGGTCACCGGCGTCGACGGACGCGTGTGGCTGGTGGACATGAAGATCATGTGGAGTGATCGCTCCGAGGGGTTCGAGCACGAGAAGGAGGGCGGCCGCCGGGCCGTCATCGGCATCATCGTCGTGCTCGGCCTGCTCTGGTTCGCCCTCATCGCGTGGAAGTTCCAGGTCGCGGCCGTGAGCGTGCCGTGGTGGGTCGTCCTGATCCTGCTCGGCATCGCGGGCTTCTTCCCGGTCCGCTGGGCGCTGCGCCGGCCGCGGCGGCTCATGGTCGAGGGCGGGCGGTGGCCCGACGACGACGAGGCCATCGGCGAGGCGTGGAGCGGCTTCGTCCGCGGCCGGTCCGAGGCCAGGGCCGAGTTCAAGCAGGCCGTGCGCACCCTGCAGAAGCGGGGCACGCCGGCGCGCGCGAACAGCCCGCTCCAGCCCCAGTAGCGAGGAGGAGCCGTGCCCGAGCTGCCCGAGGTGGAGGCGCTCGCCGAGCACCTGCGCACGCACGCGCTCGCGCGCCCCGTCGCCCGGGTCGACCTCGCGAGCATGACCGCGCTGAAGACGTTCGATCCGCCGCTGTCCGCGCTCACCGGACGGCTCGTGACGGGTGCCGGGCGCTACGGGAAGTTCCTGGACGTCCAGCTGGACGGGCTGCACGTCGTCGTCCACCTGTCCCGGGCCGGGTGGCTGCGCTGGCACGAGCAGGCCTCGACCACCCCGCCGAAGCCCGGCAAGGGGCCGCTGGAGATGCGGGTGCACCTCGAGACGGTCGGCGGGCCGGGCTTCGACCTCACCGAGGCGGGCACGCAGAAACGGCTCGCGGTCTACGTCGTCACCGACCCGGCGACGGTGCCGGGCATCGCCTCGCTCGGGCCGGACGCCCTCACGCTGTCGCGCGACCAGCTCGCCGGCCTGCTGACGGGCACCTCGTCCCGGTTGAAGACGCTGCTCACCGACCAGCGGGTGCTCTCGGGCATCGGCAACGCCTACTCCGACGAGATCCTCCACGTCGCGCGGCTCTCGCCGTTCGCGCTCTCGGGGAAGCTCGACGACGAGGCGGTCGACCGGCTGCACGCCGCGATGATCTCGGTGCTGACCGACGCGGTGGACCGCGCCGTCGGACAGGACGCGGCGCTGCTCAAGGGCGAGAAGCGCTCGGGGATGCGGGTCCACGCCCGGACCGGCCTGCCGTGCCCGGTCTGCGGCGATGTCGTCCGCGAGGTCTCGTACGCCGAACGGTCCTTCCAGTACTGCGCCACGTGCCAGACCGGGGGCAAGCCCCTCGCCGACCGTCGGCTGTCGCGCCTGGTCAAGTGACCGACCGCGGTCCGGACACCGCCGAACGGGCGATCCCTCCCCTTCCGCGTCGTGTGCCGCGTTGCTACGACGGGGCAGGCTGTCGGACGATGGCCCCGTGCCCGGCTGGTTGACCGACCCGACGCTCTACGTCGTCCTCGTCGTGGTCGTCGTCCTGGTCGCGGCCGGCCTGTTGATCTACCGGCGGCTGCGGCGCAGGCACGCGTTCGCCTCGCCGCTGGAGCGGGCGACGTTCTCGACGTTGCACACCGTCTCGCTGGCGGCGCCCGCGCTGCGCGAGGGCCTCTCGGAGTCGTCGGCGCAGTTCGCGGTGCCGTACCTGCGCACGCTGCTCGACACCGAGGCGCTCTCGATGACGGCGGCTGACTGCGTGCCGCTGGCCTGGGACGGCGACGCCGAGCACCACAACCTGGACGTGCGCTTCTACGCCGAGAAGGTCATGAAGACCGGCCGGCAGCAGATGGCCAGCCGCAAGGACATCGAGTGCGGCTCCGACCGCTGCCCGGTCAAGGGCATCGTCGTGGTCCCCCTCGAGGTGGACGGCAACGTCGTCGGGACCCTCGCCGCGGTCAGCGCCGAGACGCCCGGGCCGGTGCTGCTGCGCGCCTCGGCCGAGGTCGCGCGCTACGTGTCCAGCCAGCTCGAGCTCGCCGACCTCGACGACTCCCGCGACCGGCTCAACCGCGCCGAGGTCCGCGCGCTGCGGGCCCAGATCTCGCCGCACTTCATCTACAACGCGCTGAACACCGTCGCCTCGTTCATCCGCACCGACCCCGAGCGGGCCCGCGAGCTGCTCATGGAGTTCGCGGACTTCACGCGCTACTCGTTCCGCCAGGCGGGCGAGTACACGACGCTCGCCGAGGAGCTCAAGAACATCGACCGCTACCTCATGCTGGAGCGGGCCCGGTTCGGCAACCGGCTCGCGGTGAAGGTGCAGGTCGCGCCCGAGGTGCTGTCGGTGGTGCTGCCGTTCCTCGCGCTCCAGCCGCTGGTGGAGAACGCAGTGCGCCACGGCCTGGCGGGCAAGGTCGAGGGCGGGACGGTGACCCTGACCGCCGAGGACTCGGCGAGCGAGTGCCTCATCACGGTCGAGGACAACGGCGTCGGCATGGACCCCCAGGCGCTGCGCGAGGACAACCGCGACGCCCACCTCTCGGGCGCCCACGTGGGCCTCGGCAACGTCGACGACCGCATGCGCTCGGCCTTCGGGCCGGACTACGGCCTCGTCGTCGAGACCGAGCGGGGGGCGGGCACGAAGATCAGCCTCCGCGTCCCGAAGTTCCGGGCCGGGGTTCGCGTCTGACGACGCTTGTGCGTGCCCTATCGGCGTGCTGCATGGGTTCTTCGTGTCTGGACACGGCAGTCAGACCAGCACACCGATAGGGCACGCACACGCCCGTAGGGCAAACTCGGGGCGTGGACCTGAAGCTGCCCTCGGCCCTGAAGCTCCCGCCCGCGGTCTCGGCGGTGCTACCCGGCGCCCTCGCGTCCAAGGTGGGGAGCGGCACCGTCAGCGTCGTGCGGCTGCACGGGGTGATCGCCGCCCCGGCCGGCCCGATTCCGCGTGCGGTGATCAACCTGCAGGCGGTCGAGTCGGCGCTGACGCGCGCGTTCGAGGCGGAGAACGCGGTGGCCGTCGCGCTGGTGATCAACTCGCCCGGGGGGTCCCCGACGCAGTCCCAGCTGGTGGCCGACCGCATCCGGGGGCTCGCCGCCGAGCACCAGCTGTCGGTGCTGGCCTTCTGCG
Source organism: Actinomycetospora sp. (assembly GCA_025925615.1). Lineage (GTDB taxonomy): Bacteria > Actinomycetota > Actinomycetes > Mycobacteriales > Pseudonocardiaceae > Actinomycetospora. The sequence continues at coordinate 11,394 of JAICLN010000073.1, forward strand.
AGGACGTGGCCGCGTCCGGTGGCTACTGGCTCGCGTGCGCGGCCGACGAGATCTTCGCCTGCCCGACGTCGTTGGTGGGCTCGATCGGCGTCGTGTCCGGCGGGTTCGGGCTCACCGGGCTCATCGAGCGATTCGGTATCGAGCGCCGCCTGCACACCGCGGGGCAGAACAAGGCGCGGCTGGACCCGTTCCAGCCGGAGAAGCCCGAGGACGTCGAGTGGCTGCTCGGCATGCAGGGCGAGCTGCACGAGCTGTTCATCGAGTGGGTGCGCGCGCGGCGCGGCACCGCCCTCGACGAGTCGACCGAGCTGTTCACCGGCGAGGTCTGGACCGGGCGGCGCGCGGTGGAGCTGGGCCTGATCGACGGGATCGGGACGGCGCACGAGGTGCTCGCGCAGCGCTTCCCCGACGCCGAGCCCGTAAGCGTCGAGCCCCGCAAGCCGCTGCTCGCGCGGCTCGGCGTCGGGGTCCTGGGCAGCGTGCCGGGGTTCGGCGTGTCCGGGGTGGGCGCCGCGGTGGCCGACCCGGCCGCCACGGTCGTGGGCGCCCTCGAGTGGCTCGAGCATCGCGCCCACTGGAGCCGGTTCGGCCTGTAGTGGCCCTCCCGGCCCCGAGTGGACCCGCACGGCTGCCGCAGCAGCCATGACGGTCCACTCAGCACGATTCCGCCGCCGCGCGCGGAATCCCGACCGACCGAACCGTCGGATCTCGTGCTGACGACGCCCCGCCAACCTATCGTCGACGGCTCGCGGAGAGGGGGCGTGGGTGGCGGCGGTCGGCTGGGACGGACGCGACGTCTCCGGGCTGTCCCACGAGCAGATCCACCGCTGGACCCGCGACGGGGCGAGTCCCGAGGCCCTCGCCGCGGCCCGTGACCGCCACGTGGCCCGCGCCGACGAGCTCCGGACGGCCGCCGACCGGTTGCGCACCGCCCAGCGCGGGGTCGGCGAGAGCTGGATCGGCCGGGACGCCGACGCCGCGGGGCAGCGCACGGGAGCGCTCGCCTCGCGGATGGAGCAGCTGGCCGAGACGGTGTCCGGCCAGGCCCGCGGGGTCGACGGGATGCGG
>JAICLN010000175.1 GCA_025925615.1 Actinomycetospora sp.
CCAGCTGCAGGCCGCGTTGCGCGCCAAGGAGCTGTTCAAGCGCGACGTCGACTACGTGGTGCAGGGCGGCGAGGTCAAGATCGTCGACGAGTTCACCGGCCGCATCCTCGAGGGCCGGCGTTGGAGCGAAGGCCTCCACCAGGCGGTCGAAGCCAAGGAGCGGGTGAAGATCAAGGAGGAGAACCAGACCCTCGCGACCATCACCCTGCAGAACTACTTCCGCATGTACGACAAGCTCAGCGGGATGACGGGGACCGCCTCCACCGAGGCCGGTGAGTTCGCCCACACGTATGGGCTCGAGGTGGTGTCGATCCCCACCAACCGGTCGCTGGTCCGTCTCGACGAGCCCGATCTCATCTACAAGACCGAGGCGGCGAAGTTCGAGGCCGTCGCCGACGACGTGGCCGAGCACTTCGAGCGGGGCCAGCCGGTCCTCATCGGGACGACGAGCGTGGAGCGCTCCGAGTACCTGGCCAAGCTGCTCACCCAGCGCGGTGTGGAGCACTTCGTGCTCAACGCGAAGTTCCACGAGCAGGAGGCCGGGATCATCGCCCAGGCCGGGCGGCGCCGGGCGGTCACGGTCGCAACGAACATGGCGGGGCGCGGTACCGACATCGTGCTCGGCGGCAACCCCGACTTCCTGGCCGACCTGCGCCTGCGCGAGAAGGGCCTCGACCCGGTGGACATGCGCGAGGAGTACGAGGCGGCCTGGGACGAGACGCTCGCCCGGGTCAAGGACGAGGTCTCCCGCGAGTCCGAGCAGGTCAAGAAGGCGGGCGGCCTGTACGTCCTGGGCACCGAGCGCCACGAGTCCCGCCGCATCGACAACCAGCTGCGTGGCCGCTCCGGGCGTCAGGGCGACCCCGGCGAGTCGCGGTTCTACCTCTCGCTGGGCGACGAGCTCATGCGGCGGTTCAACGGGGCCATGGTCGAGACGATCATGACCCGGTTCAACCTGCCCGAGGACATGCCCATCGAGGCGAAGATGGTGTCCCGGGCGATCCGCAGCGCGCAGACCCAGGTCGAGCAGCAGAACTTCGAGATCCGCAAGGACATCCTCGAGTACGACGAGGTCATGAACCAGCAGCGGACGGTGATCTACGACGAGCGCCGCCGTGTGCTCGACGGGGAGAACCTGTCCGAGCAGATCCAGAACATGCTGGTCGACGTCGTGACCGCCTACGTCGATGGCGCCACGTCCGAGGGCTACAGCGAGGACTGGGACCTCGAGAAGCTGTGGGAGGGGCTGGGGCAGCTCTACCCGGTGGGGGTGTCCTGGGAGGACGTGCTCTCCGAGCACGACGACATCGACCGCGACCTGCTCGTCGAGGTGCTGACCGAGGACGCCCTCGAGGCCTACCGGCGCCGCGAGGAGGAGATCGACGGCCTCGTTCCGACCGGCGGCATGCGCGAGCTCGAGCGCCAGGTCGTCCTCTCGGTGCTCGACCGCAAGTGGCGCGAGCACCTGTACGAGATGGACTACCTCAAGCAGGGCATCGGGCTGCGGGCCATGGCCCAGCGCGACCCGAAGATCGAGTACAAGCGCGAGGGCTTCGAGATGTTCTCCGCGATGATGGAGGGCATCCGCGAGGAGTCCGTCGGCTTCCTGTTCAACCTGACGATCCAGGTCGAGGAGGTCGCCCCGGTCGACGCCGTCCCCGGCGCCAACCCGACGACCGAGACGGCGATGCAGCCGGCCATCCGACCCGATGACCCGGACCCGCGCACGCTCTCGACGGCGGGTGCCGCGCCGATCGGCGCCCCACCGCGGCCGGTCGGCCCCGGCCCGATGCCGCCGCAGGGGCAGGGTCAGGGGCAGGGCCGCCCGATGATGGTGCCGCAGGAGTCGCGGCGCCCCGGCTTCGAGCCGACGGAGGCGATCCCCGCCGCCCCGATGCCCGCGGCCCCGCCCGGGCCGGGTGCTCCCGGCGCTCCCGGTGCTCCGAACGGTGGCCGGCGCGGTGGCGGCGTCCCGACGGGTCGGCGTGGGCGCGGAGGCCCGCCCCCGCAGGACGCCCCGGCCGGGCCGGCGATGACGCAGACCGGCGTGGCCCCGCCCGCCTTCCGCGGCGCCGGGCTCGGCGGGCAGCGGCCCCAGCAGCTCAACTACTCGGGGCCGGACGAGGACGGGCAGGCGGCGAGCGGACCCAACGGCCGCCGTCCCGCGAACCCGCAGCAGGCCCGCCGCGCCGAGACCCCGTCCCGCAACGCGCCGTGCCACTGCGGGTCCGGCCGCAAGTACAAGCAGTGCCACGGGGCGCCCCCGCGCGGTTGATACCGGGTCCTGGTGATCAGGGGTACGTGAGGCCGGGCCGGAGCGTGCGTGGGCTGCCTGGTGTGCCTCTCGTCGTCGGGTGCGGCGGGGCGCGGGGTCGGCTGCGCGGGTTCCTCGTGATCAGGGGTACGTGAGGCCGGCCCGGGTCGTGCACGGGCTGCGTGTTGTGCCCCTCGTCGGCAGGCCTCACAGCACTGTGAGCTCGGTGGGCCGCCATGTGCGGGTCGCGTCGAGCTCGAAGCGGGCCGCAGCGGCGCGCGCCCGCTGACCGCCGTCACCGCACAGGGCGGCCGCCACCTCGACGGCGAGCCCGGGCGCACCGTCCGGTCCGGGGGTCCCGACGACGGGGCAGAGTCGCAGCCCCCGCACCCGTGCGCCACGGGGGAAGCCCGAGCCGACCCGGGCAAGGCCGGTCCGCACCCGCTCGCGAAACTGGGCTGGGCACCGGCGCAGGAGGTGCTCGAGGGGTCGTCGCCCGTCGAGGACCTCCGCGGCCGCGGTGAGCAGGCCGACGGCCAGCGGGCCGACCTGCGCGGTCGCGGCCTGCAGCGCCGCGTCCCACGCTGGTCCGCCCGCCACGCCGTCGTCGTGAGCCTGCGGTGCCTCCTCGGTCGGGGTCACGCCGGCGCCCGACTCCGCGAGCAGCTCGGCCAGCGGGCGCAGCCGCGGCAGCGGGCGGACGTCCATCCGCCGCGCCCGCGCCGGTGCCTCACAGGGAGCCGCCTCCCCCGGCCGTAGCAGCGCACCAGCGCGCCCGGACGCCTCGGGCCCGCCTCCCACGGGTTCCGGGACGACCTCGCTCGCCGTCACGCTCATGCCGCTCCTCCCGTCGTCACGACGCCGTCACGACGTCGTCGTCGCCGTGGTGGGAGGAGCCGCGGCCGTGGCCCGAATCTAGGTGAGCCCAGCGTCGAGCAGGGGCGCTTTGGCCGAGATCGTCGAGGATTCGACCGCGGGCCTCGGTGACGATGTGGATTTCCTGACGTTCAGTGTCTGCGATGCGACACCGCTGACACTCAGCGCCGGGCGAGCTCGAAACAGGCCAGGGTCGCCGCGCACGCCGCGTTGAGCGACTCCACGCCCGCCGCCATCGGCACCACCACGGTGTCGTGCAGCTCGCCGCGCACGTCCGGCGTCAGCCCGTCGGTCTCGCCCCCGACCACCATCGCGACCCGCGGCGGCAGCTCCACCGAGAACAAGGACGACCGCCCGGCCCCGTCGAGGCCCAGCAGCACGAATCCGGCCTCGGCGAGCGTCGCCAGCCCCGCGGCCGCCGTGCCCGCCCGCAGCACCGGCGCGTGGAACGCCACCCCGGCCGACGCCTTCACCACGAGCGGATCGATCGACGGCGCCCCCCGGCGGGGCAGCAGGACCCCGTCCAGCCCGGCGGCCGTCGCCGACCGCAGGATCATCCCGACGTTGGCCGGATTCGTCAGGCCGTCGAGGACGAGCACGCGCGCCGGGGCGTCCGGGTCCAGCGACGCGGTGAACCGCTCCACGGTCCGCATCCCGGGCGCGACCACGTCGGCGATCACGCCCTGGTCCTGCCGGCCGTTGCCGGCGAGCACCTTCACCCGTTGGGCGGACGCCCGCCGGACCGGGATCCCGCGTGTCTTCGCGGCGTCGAGCAGGGGCCGGACGGCCCGCGGGTCGGCGCCCTCGGCGAGGACCACCTTGTCGACCTGCAGGGCCGGGTCGGAGAGCGCCTCGAGGACCGGCTTGCGGCCGTAGACGGTGACGAAGCGGTCCTTCGGGGACGCCGCGGAGGCCTCGGCGCCGTCGGGATCCACGGGCTCTCGGGGTGACATCGGCGACCACTCTCGCAGACGGGTCGCGGACGGCGGCGTGCGAGGATCGAGGTCATGCCGGACCGCCTCTCGGCCCTGGACGCCTCCTTCCTCTACATGGACCAACCGACGACGCCCATGCACGTCGGGAGCGTCGCCGTGTTCCGCAAACCGCGGTCCGGTTTCGACTACGAGCGGCTCGTCGAGCTCATCAGTGGGCGGATCGGCCTGGTCCCGCGCTACCGCCAGAAAATCCGGCAGGTGCCTGGCGGGGTCGCGCGGCCGGTGTGGGTCGACGACACCGACTTCGACGTGACCTACCACGTCCGCCGCTCCGCGCTCCCCGGCCCGGGCACCGACCGGGCGCTCAACGAGCTGGTCGCGCGTCTCATGTCGCGCCCTCTCGACCACACCCGCCCGCTGTGGGAGATGTACCTGGTCGACGGGCTGTCCGGCGGGCGGGTCGCGATCGTCACGAAGACCCACCAGGCGATGGTCGACGGCATCGCCTCGCTCGACATCAGCCAGGTCGTCCTCGACGACGCCCCGGAGGGCCGCGAGGACCCGGCCGACGACTGGCGGGCCCGGCCCGAGCCGCCGTCCTGGAAGCTGGTCCTCGACGCCATGGGGGAGGCCGTCGCCCGCCCGGGCAACGCCGTCGAGGCCGCCCGCGCCGCGGTCCGGGACGCCACCGACACCGTCGCGCAGGTCGCGGGCGTCGCGGGCGGGCTGCTCTCCGCCGTCCGCACCGCCGTGCGGCCCGCCCCCACCAGCCCGCTCAACGTCCCGATCTCCACGCAGCGCCGCTTCGCCCACGCCCGCACCGACCTCGAGGACTACCGCCTCGTGCGCCGCGCCCACGGCGGCACGATCAACGACGTCGTCCTCACCGTGATCTCCGGAGCGATGCGCAACTGGCTGCTCTCGCGCGGGGCGTCGGTGACCCCGACGACGACGATGCGGGCGATGGTGCCGTTGTCGGTGCGCGGCGAGGCCGAGGCCACCGGCGCGATCAACGGGGCCGGCCTGCTCGGCAACCGCATCGCCTCCTACCTGGTCGACCTGCCGGTCGGCGAGCCCAACCCGGTGCTGCGCATGCACCACGTCGCGCACGCGATGCGCGAGCACAAGCAGTCCGGGCAGTCGGTCGGCGCGAACGCGCTGGTCCAGGTGGGCGGGTTCGCCCCGCCGACGCTGCACGCGCTCGCCGCCCGAGCGGCCAGCGGGCTCTCGCGACGGCTGTTCAACGTCGTCGTGTCCAACGTCCCGGGGCCGCAGCACCCGCTGTACGCGGGCGGCGCGCGGATGCTCGAGATGTACCCGGTGGTGCCGCTGGCGAAGGGCCAGTCCCTCGCGGTCGGCCTGACGTCCTACGACGGCGGGGTGTTCTTCGGGTTCAACGCCGACCGCGACGCGATGTCCGACGTGGACGAGTTCGGCGACCTGGTCTCCGAGGCACTCGCCGAGCTGGTCGCGACGGTGCCCCAATGATCCGGGCCTCCGATGATCCGGGGCCTCCGGTGACCCCCGCGGCCGCGCGCACGCCCTCGCGGCGGGCCGTCGTCATCGGCACCGGCGGTTCCCTGGGCTACGCCTGGGCGATCGCGGCCCTCTCGACCTGGCAGCAGGCGACCGGGATCGACGCGCGCGACGCCGACGTCGTCGTCGGGACCTCCGCCGGGTCGATCATCGCGTCCGCCCTGGCCAGCGGCGTCGCCGTCGACGATCTCGTCGACCACCTGAGCAACCCGCGCCCGCGCTCGTCGGGGGACGCGGACGTGCGGCCCCGCCGCCACGGCGCCCGCGGGGGCCTGCCGCCGATGCCGCGGATGGGGCCGGGCTCGGTGCGCCTGCTCGGCCGGATCGCGCGTGCCCCGCGCCGGTTCCCGCCGCTCGCCGTCGCGTCCGCGTTGCTCCCGGTCGGGCGGGCGGACACCTCCGGCGTCGTGAAGCTGGTGTCCTCGTTCGCGCCCGAGGCGTGGCCGCGCCCGCCGTCGGCCCCGGAGCTGCGCATCATCGCGACCGACTACGACACCGGGGCCCGGGTGCCCTTCGGGCGACCGGGCGCGCCGCCCGCCTCGCCGGGTGATGCCGCCAGCGCGTCGTGCGCGGTCCCGGGCTGGTTCGCGCCGGTGCGGATCGACGGGCGGCGCTACGTCGACGGCGGGGTGTGCTCGGCGACGTCCGCGGACCTGCTGCTGGGGGCGGACATGCCCCCGATCGACGAGGCCCTGGTGCTGGTCCCGCTCGCCCGGCGAGGACGGATCCACCTGACGGGGGCGGGGGCGGCGGCCGACGGACTCTTCCGTGGGATCGTCGGGCGTCGCAGCGCCCGGGAGATCGCCCGGCTGCGGACCGCGGGGGTGTGCGTCACCGCGCACGCCCCGGGACCGGAGGACCGGGCGGCGATGGGCTGGAACGTCATGGACGCCCGCAAGCAGGCGGAGGTCCTGCACACGGCCCTGCGGACGACGGCGGCCTGGTGGTCGCGGAGGGACCGGGACGACCAGGCGAGCGAAGCGACGGGAGACTAGGCGTATGCGGATCTACGTGCCGACGACCGTCGCCGGGCTGCGCAAGCTCCTGGCCGACGAGCAGCTGCAGCCGCTCTCGGGGACGGCGTTCGCGCTGACCCCGGGGCTGCGCGAGGCATATGTGGCCGGCGACGACGAGGAACTGGAGTACGTCGCGATGACCGAGGCCGCGCGGGCCTCGCTGCGACTGCTCGGCACCGAGCTGGCCGGAGACCCCGACGCCCCGCCGCGGCGGGCGGTCGTGGCGGCCGACGTCGACGACGTGACCCTGCGCCCGGACCTCGATGCGGCCGTGGTGCGCGTGGACGGGCCGATCCCGCTGCGCCGGCTCGCCTCGGTGCACCTGGACCTCGCCGAGGCCGCCGAGGCGGTGCGCGCGGCCGCCGTCGTGATCGACGCGGCCGACCTGGGCGACGAGGACGCCGAGCTCGCCGTCGGCGACGCCGAGGACCACGAGCTGGCCTGGTACGGGCTGCAGGAGCTCCCGTTCGTGCTCGACCTCGAGGACCTGTCCTAGCTCGGTAGGGCCAGGCCGCGCCGGGCGAGGAACGTCGCACCGGCCCGCTCGCCGTCGGCGATGAGGCCCTCGAGGAACCCCGGCGAGCGGTCGGACGCCGAGCACGCAGACGTGACCCCAGCTTCCGAACCTGGGACGTGGACATCGGCAACGGCACGGACCGGACGTCATCCGCGATGTCCGACCGCATCCGGGACCCGCGGCATACCCTTGCGCCACGCCGTCCAGCTCTGCAGCCGTCCCCCGCGCGGGCGGAAGAGCCACGGCCAGGGGTGGACCTCGGCGGGCTCGAGCCGGGCCGCGAGCCGCCGGAAGCCCGGGACCGGCGCGAACGTGACCGCCAGGCGCCGGTCGTCGAGCTCGTCGGGGACGGGGCCGCGGTGCAGCTCGACGGGCCGCCGGATGGCCAGGTCGGCGAGGGTCTCGGTGAGGAACACCAGCCGCTTGCCCGAGAGCCGCAGTCGCCGCAGCAGCGGCTCGTCGAACACGAACACCGCGGGCACGTCGGGGTGGGCGGCCAGTCCTGCACCGGGCAGGCCGTGTTCAGCACGCACCCGGTGCACAGCTTCGGGGCGCGCTTCTCGACCTGGCGGCGCGAGAAGCCGTACGCCTTGCCGGTCCCGGACCCGACCGTCCACTGCCACCCCAGCCGGTTGGCCGCCCGCGACCCGTCGAGCAGGTGGGTGAAGAACGCGTCCTCGCCGTCGCGCCACCGCGCCCCCGCCCGCACCGTCCACTGGCTCGCCAACCACATCCGGGTCTGGTTGACCAGCCAGCCGTCCTCGTGGAGCTCTCCGACCGTCGCGTCCATGCAGGCCATGTCGCGGGGCCAGGGGTCGTCCCACGTCGACAGGGGCCGCGGGGGCCGGGCGCGCAGGTCGTCGCCGAGGCGCCGGCCCACCCGGGCGTAGACGTGGCGGGCGTACTCCTGCCAGGTGAGCTCGTCGCGGTACTTGGTGCGGTCGCGCGGCGAGGCGTCGGCGACGTGCTCCCACAGCGCGGGCAGCGAGAGGAGCCCGTGCCGGATCCACGGCGACATCCGCGAGGCGCCGCGGCGCTCGGGCGGCCAGACGTCGTTGCGGCGCCGGGCGTAGTCGGTGATGTCGAGGTCGGCCAGCGCCTCGTCGGCAGCGGTCTGCCCGCCCCGGTACGACGGCGAGGCGGCGGGGGTGTCGCAGGTCAGGTCGCCCAGGTGCTCGCGGACGAAGGCGACCGCGGCGTCGGGGCCGGGCTCCGGGACGGGTAGCTGCACACGGGGGCATACCCAGGAGCGTCGAGTGGACCCCCACGGCTGTGGCCGCGACCCTGGGGGTCCACTCGGCGGGACAGCTCGCGGTCCCGACGGACTCAGGCGCCCGGAGGCCACCTCACCGATGCTCGACCGCATCCACCGGCTCGCCGCGGGCCCGCAGCGTCGCGTCCTCGGGATCGTCGGTGGCCCCGGCGCCGGGAAGTCGACGCTGGCCGACGCCATCGCCGAGCGGACCGACCCGCACCGGGTCGCCGTCGTCGGGATGGACGGCTGGCACCTCGCCAACTCCACGCTCGAGCGGCTCGGCACCCTGGACCGCAAGGGCGCGCCGGACACCTTCGACGCGGCCGGCTAC
>JAICLN010000253.1 GCA_025925615.1 Actinomycetospora sp.
ATTTCCTGACGTCCAGTGTCTGCGATGCGACACCGCTGACACTCACTCGTCGGCCGTGAACCACCAACCGTCCGGCGCGCGGTCGTCGTCGGCCGCGAGCTGGGCCAGCTGCGAGGACAACGCCTGCGCCAGGAGCGGGACCATCGCGAGCCCGTCCGTCCGGCGCCGGGCCCGCGTCGGGGCCCGGTCCGGGACGCGCGGCGGCGGGCTCTCCGGCGGGGCCTCCCGCTCGTCCGGGACAGCACCGACCGCCTGCCCCACCGCGCCGCCCGACCGTGAGGGCCGCGACAACGGCGGGCCGAGGACCACCGCGGAGGCGGTCGCGTAGAGGAAGAAGTCGTACCACTCGACCGAGGACGCGGCCGGGCACAGCGCGGCGAGCCGCGCCATCGGTCTCGCCTGCGCAGGCACGGTGTCGGACATCGTGTCGGATGCTGATGAGGTTCACCCGACGAGGCACGACGGATCGGTCCGTTCGGCCCACGAGCCCGGCGACCTGCTTGATCAGGAGCACAGGACGCACCCCAGCCCGCGCCCGGACCTGCCTGCCGTGCCCCTCGTCGTCGGGACCCGGCCGCCCTCCTTGATCAGGAGCACACCAGGCACCCCGGTCGGCAGCCGGACCTGCCTGCCGTGCCCCTCGTCGTCAGGACCCGCCAGAGCCCCGAACACACGACGACCCCCGGCGCGCGGAGCGACGGGGGCCATGAGATCGGGAGTGGAGCTGAGGGGAATCGAACCCCTGACCTACTCGATGCGAACGAGTCGCGCTACCAACTGCGCCACAGCCCCGACAGCAGAGAACTCTAGCAACCGTGCACCCCGGGCCCCGCCCCCGGGTGGTCGCCCACGGAACCCGTCGGGGGAGGCAGGTTCCGTGGACGACCACCTGGGGGCGGGCCCCGGTGGAGCGTCGGTGTGACGACGGGTCAGGCGCCGGCGGCCAGGCGCCGGTAGCTCGGGACGCGGGCGTCGGAGAGCTCGTGGAACGCCGGGTCCTCGTCGGTGTCGGCGACCAGCTCCATGCCCTCGGGCACCACCGGGGACGGGCTGCGGGGGGCTATCCAGCGCGGCGCGGGCACGTCGAGGTCCTCGTGCTCGTCGTCCCCGGCCTCGTCGTACCCCGCCTCGTCGTCGTAGGAGTCGTCGAGCTCGTCCTCCGAGGCCCACCCCTGGACCTCGGCGAGACGCGCCTCGTGCTCGGCCTGGCGGTCGCGGCGGGCCTCGAGGGCGCGGCGCTCGCCGGTGAGGCGGGCGAGGCGGCGACGGCGGACCTCGTCCTCGATCCGGGTCTGGCGGCGCAGGAAGACGAGGTAGCCGATCAGGCCGAGGTCGGTCACGACGTGCAGCCACCACAGCACGGGCGACACGACCAGCGCGGCGAGCAGCGAGAGCACCGCGATCGCGACGAGCCCGATGGCCACCCGCTGGCGGAACGCGTAGCGGGCGTGCGCCGCGGCCACCGCGGCGTCGGCGTCGAACCCGCCCCGGCCCGGGCGGTAGCTCCGGGGCCGGTGGTCGGGTCCGGCGTCGGCGCCCCGCTCGTCCTCGCGGTCGAGGTCGGCGTCGGGCCCGTACCCGTCGTCGTACCCTTCGGTCACGAGGCGCTCCTCGTCGTCGCGCACGTCCATGCCCTCGTCCTCCCCGGCGTCGTCCCGGACCGGCCTGCGGCCCCGGCCGCGATCGAGCACGCGGCCCTGCGGCGCGTCCGCGCCCGTCGCGTCGGCGTTCTCGGCGTCTTCGGTGGGTGCGGTGTCCGGCGTCGTCTCGACCGCGACGGCCGACGGCAGCGCGACGGTCACCGCCGGGCGCCCCACCACCGAACGTTCCGGCCGGGCGAGCACCCGCGAGCTCAGGTGCGCCTCGGCCGGGCGCGGAACCATCTGGCGCCGGCGGGCCACCACCGGCACGAGGACGGCCAGCCACGCCACCACGAGTGCGGCGAACACCAGTGAGCTCGGCACCGTCTTCTCCACCCCCGACCCGGTCACACCCCCGACTGAGGGGGCCGGAGTCCCAGGTCTCCGGCCCCTCGGCCCGGACCCGTGGGCTCCGTGACCGACGTGAACCACGCTAGTCACACGAGTCCCATCCGCCCCGCAACCGACACGGCGTGTCGTGTGCGGATGGTGACGACGACCCTCCAGTGAGGGAACCGGCATCGAGGCCTTGCGGCCGGTGACCACTCGATACGCGGCGTAAACCACGGAGTGGTTGGTCCATGTGGGTGTTCGACCCGAGGTCGAGGCCCGGGTGGAGCGTCGAGGACGCCGGAGAGGGCCGGACTCAGGCCCGCGCGGCGCGCCCGGCGCGCAGCAACCGGCCCACGAGGCCGTCCGGGAGCACGTCCTCGGCGGTCACCGCGAGGACGACGTGGTCGCGCCAGTCACCGTCCACCTCGAGGTAGCGCTTGAGCAGCCCCTCCTCCCGGAACCCGAGCTTCGCGAGCACCCGCAGGCTCGCGCCGTTCTCGGGCCGGACGGTGGCCTCGATGCGGTGGAGGCCCACCCGGGAGAAGCAGTGGTCGACGGCGAGGGCGACGGCGGCCGTCGTCACGCCCTTCCCGGCCTGCTCCTCGGACACCCAGTAACCGACGTACGCCGACAGGAGCGGCTCGCGCACGATGTTGCCGATCACGACCTGACCGCAGAACCGGCCCTCCAGGGTCAGCGCGTACGGCAGCGCCGTCCCCGCCCGCCCCATCGCGCGCAGCGTCCCCCAGCGCCCCGGCCACTCGACGAGCGCGTTGTGGTCGGACCAGCGCCCGGGCGGCATCGGCTCCCAGGGCGTCAGGTAGGCCTCGTCGCGCAGCCGCAGCCGGGACCACTCGCGGCCGTCGCGGAACCGCACCGGGCGCAGCGTCACGACGCCGGCCGGGATGCGCAACGAGCGCAGCCGATCGGGCCACCCGGGGTGCCGACCCGTCGGTCGCGCCCCTCCCCAGATCGGCGTGACCACGCCCCGAGTTCTAGCAGAGGTGACCTACCGGGGCGCCAGGAACGCCACCCGCACCGCGTCGTCGACGCCGGCCTCGGTGACGTCCTCGTCGACCACGATCAGCGCGTTCGCCTCGGCCAGCGACGAGAGCAGGTGCGAGCCCGCCGTCCCGAGCGGCTGGGCGAGGTAGTCGCCGGTGGTCCGGTCGCGCAGCAGCTGCCCGCGGACGTAGCTGCGGCGCCCTGGCCGCGACGTCACCGGGGAGAGCAGCCGGGCGGTCACCTCGCGACGGTGCAGCTCCGGGCGGCCCAGCGCGAGGCGGACCAGGGGCCGCACGAGCACCTCGAACACGATCAGCGCGGACGTCGGGTTCGCGGGCAGCAGGAACGTCGGGATCTCGTCGTGCCCGAGGCGCGCGAAGACCTGCACCGAGCCGGGGTGCATCGACACGCGGGAGGTGTCCACCGGGCCCAGGTCCCCGAGCGCCGCCGCGACCGCCTCGCCGTGCTCCCCACCGACGGCCCCGGCCACGAGGACCACCTCGGCCAGCCCGAGCCGCGCCTCGACGGCCTCGCGGACGACGGCCGGATCGCTCCCGACGATGCCGATGCGCGTGACCTCCGCGCCGGCGTCGCGGGCGGCGGCGGCCAGGGCGTAGGAGTTGACGTCGACGACCTGGCCCGCGCCGGGCGTGCGGTCGACGTCGACGAGCTCGTCCCCGACGGCGATCACCGAGACCCGCGGCTTGGGGTGCACGAGCACCTTCGTCCGGCCCACGGCGGCCAGGAGCCCGACCTGCGCGGGCCCGACGACGACGCCGCGGCGCACCGCGACGTCCCCGGGCGCGACGTCCTCGCCGGTCCGACGCACGTACGCGGCCGACGCGACCGGGGTCTTGACGGTGACGCGGGCGCGGCTGGAGGGGACGGCGTCGTCGGTGTGGTCGTGCGGGGCGACGGCGTCGGCGAGGGTCGGCAGGGGGGCGCCGGTCGCCACGCGCACCGCCTGCTTCGGGCTCAGCCGGTGGGCCTGCCGCGACCCGGCCGCGACCTCCCCGACCACCGGGAGCTCCACCGGATCGACGTCGGCCTCGCGCACGTCGACGGCGCGCACGGCGAACCCGTCGACGGCGGCCTGGTCGAAGCCGGGCAGCGCCCGGTCGGCCACGACCTCCTCGGCGCACAGCAGTCCCTGCGCCTCGGAGATGGGCACGCGCACCGGCGCGGGTCTCACCGCGGCGTCCAGCACCCGCCGCAGCTGCGCATCCACGGTCCTCACGGGTCCCATCGTGCAACGACACGCCGTGCGATCCGGGCACCGACGCGCCCGTGTCCCGCGACTGCGCGCCCGGGCGTCCCGTCGGTGTCAGGGGGTCCGGCTAGGGTCGAACGGGTCCTGACCCCGCCAGCGAAGGCAGCGCCGAACCCATGGTCGACCCGTCCGACGTGAGCGCCGACCACCCAGCCGCCGAGATGGAGAAGGCCGTCACCAAGCTGGAGAAGGCGGGCGCGCATCCCATGGAGCTCGCGGCGTTCCGCCGGCGGCTCGCCCAGCTCGCCACCCCCGGCGTCGGGACCCTGCCCGGCGACGAGCTCTCCCCCGTCGCGCCGCTCCCCCGCCTCGACGACCTCCCCGAGCCCGACGAGGCGACCACGCGCGCGGTCCTGGACCGACTCGCCGTCGTGAAGCTCAACGGCGGACTCGGGACGAGCATGGGCCTCGACGGGCCGAAGTCGACGTTGGAGATCAAGCCCGGCCGCAGCTTCCTCGACGTCATCGCGATCCAGACCCTGGCGATGCGCCGGGCCACCGGCGCCCGGCTGCCGCTGCTGCTCATGGACTCACCGACCACGCGCCCGCCGTCGCTGGAGCGGCTGCGCGCGCACGCGGGTCTCGACGACCAGCCGCTGCCGCTGGACTTCCTGCAGGGCATCGAGCCGAAGCTGGACGCGGAGACCCACGAGCCCGTCGAGTGGCCCGCCGACCCGCAGCTCGAGTGGTGCCCGCCCGGCCACGGCGACATCTACACCGCACTGGCAGCCAGCGGGATCGCCGCGACGCTGCTCGAGGCCGGCGTGCGCTGGTGCTTCGTCTCCAACGCCGACAACCTCGGCGCGCGCCCCGACCCGCGCATCGCAGCCTGGCTCGCCGAGCACGAGGTGCCGTTCCTGCTCGAGGTGGTGCGCGGGACCGACTCCGACCGCAAGGGCGGCCATCTCGCGATGCGCGACGGCAAGCTCGTGCTGCGCGAGTCCGCCCAGGTCCCCGAGGGCGACCCCTCGTTCGGCGACCTCGACCGCTGGCACTACTTCAACACCAACAACATCTGGTTCGACCTGCAGGCGATCACCGCGCTGCAGGAGGCCGACCCGGCGGCGCCGGAGCTGCCGCTCATCGTCAACCGCAAGACGGTCGACCCCACCGACAAGTCCTCCACCCCGGTCCTGCAGCTGGAGACGGCGATGGGCGCCGCGGTCTCGACGATCGACGGGGCCGGCGCGCTGGAGGTCCCGCGGACCCGCTTCGCCCCGGTCAAGACGACCGACGACCTGCTGGTGGCCCGCTCGGAC
The DNA here is from genome assembly GCA_025925615.1 of Actinomycetospora sp. Lineage (GTDB taxonomy): Bacteria > Actinomycetota > Actinomycetes > Mycobacteriales > Pseudonocardiaceae > Actinomycetospora. Next base: position 5,508 of record JAICLN010000253.1, read on the forward strand.
CTCTGGGAGCTGCGCGACGACGGGGCGATGGTGCCGCACTTCGACGGCCGCCCGCCGCTGGTCTCCCTCGACAAGACCCACTTCGGGATGCTGCGCGACTTCGAGGCGCGCTTCCCCGGCGGAGCGCCGTCGCTGGTCGACGCGGAGCGGCTCGAGGTGCGCGGCGACGTGATGTTCACCGAGCCGGTGACGGTGCGGGGGTCGGTGACGATCGAGGGGCCGCGCGAGGTGGGCGGCGGCACCCTCGAGGGGTGAGCGCCCCGCCTCACCGCGCGAGGGGAACCCACGTGCGGATGGAGCGACCGGATCCTCCCTTCGTGTGCGGGATGCTGGGCCCGTGACCAAGGACGAGCTGCGGCGGGAGCTGCTGGGGCGGCGTCGGGAGCATTCCGACGACGACCGGTGGCGCGCCGCGGCCGCCCTCGCGGCCGGACTGCCCCGGGTGCTCGACGAGCTGGACGCGGACCCGCGCCGCCCCCTCTGCCTGCACGTGCCGGTCCGGCGCGAGCCCGGGGCGGCTCCCGACGGGGCGGTGCCGATGCTCGACGCGGCGGTCGCGATCGGCCGGCGGGTGCTCCTGCCGGTGACGGTGGGCGAGGCGCCGCTGGACTGGGCCGCGTTCGGCGGCCGGGAGGACCTCGTGCCGGGCCCGTACGGGCTGCTGGAGCCGGGTGGTCCGCGCGTCGGCCCGGCGGCGATCGGCGACGCGGCCGTGGTCGTCGTCCCCGCGCTCGCGGCGACGGCGGGCGGGGTCCGGCTCGGGCGCGGCGGCGGGCACTACGACCGCAGCCTG
>JAICLN010000151.1 GCA_025925615.1 Actinomycetospora sp.
CCCCGCGTGGGCACCGGCAGGGTGCGGTCGGCGGCGTGGTGGGCGGGGTCCCCCCCGCGGGTGCGGTTCTGGGTGTTGGCGTGGCCTGCGACCGCGGTCGGCCCGCCCACGACCGCGTGCGACGGTCCGGCGGCCGCCGTGGCGACGACCGCCTCGCGCACGATCTCGGCGGGCGGGCGCCCCGGGGTCGGACCGGTCTGAGCGCACCCGGCCAGTGCGGCGACGAGGCCCAGCACGGCGGCGGCCACCGCCACGATCCGAGGAGTCACCCCTCCATGGTCGCGCCCCGCCGGTGGGCCGCCTTGTGCGGGGCCGGCCGGGTGGGGCCGGTGCGGTGCGTGAACGGCCCAATCGTTGGAAGCCGGGTATACGCATGATCAATTCTTCGGCGGCGAGTCCCGGCGTCCCTTGGGCGTGTCGCCGCCGAAGTCGTGATCGTGGGACGGCCCGCTCAGCGCCAGCGGTGGGTGCGCCGGCCCTTGACCGTCGTCGCGAGCTGGCGCTGCCACAGCGCCCACGTCTCGGGGTCGAGGGTCTGCCCGGCCGGCGGGGTGACGGTCCGGGTGCGGCCCGTGGAGGGCCCCTCCGAGCCCGAGGAGGTCCGGGCCGCGGACGGGCCGGCGCCGACCGCGGCGGGCAGCGGACCCGACGGGTGCCCGCCACCGACCCGCTCCTGACGCGGCAGGGGTCCCGACGGGTGCCCGGGGCCAGGGCGGTCGTGGCGCAGCACCGGACCGGACGCCGGCGCGGGGAGCGGGCCGGACGGGTGGTCCGCGGCGACGCGCTCGCGGCGCGGCGGGGCCGGCACGCGGCCGGTCGCGGGGTACGGACGCTCGGCCGAGGGGAGCACCGGCCGAGAGTCCGCCACCGCGTCGCCCGCGAGCGCGGCCGCGATGTCACCGCGGCGCACCGGCGCCCACGGCCAGAACCGCTGCGCCGACCGCGTCTTGACGAAGCCCAGCCCCATGATGAGCCCGAAGATCAGGTGGCCGATCAGCGAGAGCGTGATCGTCACCGGGGTCAGCGGGAACATCATCGACTGGCCGCGGGGCGCCAGCCACACGGTGGCGATGAGGCCGGCCCACACCGGGAACACCGCGAACGCCACCGCGGCGCCCACCACCTGCCTCGGGGGTCGACGGTGCAGGCCCAGGAAGGCCGCCCCGACGAAGAACGTGACCCCGATGCCCCCGCCGTCGCCGAGGTAGCGCCAGAGGTAGCCGACCCAGGCCCCGGCGGTCTTCGACGCGCCGTCGCCGACGATCCAGGTCCCCATCGTGGGGATGAAGTCCGCCCACCACCCGAGCATGTAGACGGTGTCGAGGCGGAAGACGTCGTAGAGCGCGCACGCCAACGTCCCCCACAGGAACCCGTGGAGGATGACGCGCTCCTCGGGGTGCGGGGCGAAGATGGAGAGCGCCACGATCGCCGTGGCCAGCGGCACGACCAGGAGTGCCGCGGACCAGTTCATCGTGATCAGGCCGAAGACGTGCGCCGAGATCGCGAGCAGGGGGAGCGCCGCGAGGAGCAGGTGCAGGCCGACCCGGGTCAGGCCCGCACGGCTCACCGGGGCGGTGCCCGAGGAGACGTCCGTCGTGTTCATCGGCGAGGAAGTTAGGGGCCACCGACCTCACGGAAGGCCAACCTGAGAGCCCGGGGTCACCGGCGCGATGACGGGCGATCACGACGCGCCCACCGGCCCTCCCCCTCGTCCGTCCGGAGCAGTGCAGGGCCCCGGGAGGAGCGATCGGTGACCGATCGGCTCCGGAGCCCTCTCAGCTCGGCCCTTCGGGCTCTGCGAGCGTCCGTGAGTCGGCGCCGAACGGTCACGCCCCGGCGTGTCGTGGCGGCTGGTCCGGCGGCGGTTCCTCGCGAGGGGCACGCCAGACATCTTCGGACGCGGTCCCGCCTGCCTCACGTCCCCCTGATCGTCGCGATGAGACCGAGCCCCGGCCCCGCGTCCGACGGTGTCCCCGTGAGGGGCACACCAGGCGTCTCCCGACGCCGTCCCTCCTGCGCCACGTACTCCTGATCACGCGAAAGCCGCCCGTCGCGCCCTCGCCCCACGGCGAGGACACGGCGCCGATCTACGCTGGACCGATGACGACGACCGGGCGGGCACCGCACGCCCGGTCCACCGGCTCCCCGGGCGCCCTCGGGCCGCGCCGGGTCCGGGTCGCCCTGCTCCTGGTCGTCTCGGCCGCGCTCGCCGTCCTCGTGCTCCTCCCGGACCGGTTCGGTCTCGACCGCGAGCTGCCCTTCGCGGTGTTCGCGGCGCTGCGGCCCGACCTCGCCGTCGGGATCGGCGTCGTCGCGCTCGTGCTGCTGGTGCTCCGTCGGAGCTGGTGGCCGGTGCTGGTGTCCGCGCTGGTCGTGGCGGTCGTCGCGGGCGCGGTGGTGGCGCCGCGCACGATGGCCGAGCCCACGCCCCCGCCGGGCGGCACCGAGCTCACCGTGCTGGAACTGAACGCGTTCGAGGGGCACGCCGACGCGGACACCGTCGCCGCGCTGGCCCGCTCGCAGCACGCCGACCTGGTCGTGATGCCGGAGTCCGGCGAGCGGATGCGGTCCCGGCTCGCCGCGCTGCTGCCGGAGTACCGGACCTGGACCAACGTGCCGGCGTCGGCGGCCGACGTCCGCGGGGTCGTCGTGGCCGCCGCGCCCCGCGCCGGGGACGTCACCGCACGCCGCCTCGACGGCGACACCCGCTACCCGTGGGCCGAGGTCACCGGCGGGATCCTCGGCCCGACCCGGCTGGTCGCGGTGCACCTGGTGTCGATCGTCCCCGGTTGGATCTCCGACTGGCCTGGCGAGCTCGAGCGGTTGCAGCAGTGGTGCGCCCCCGGCGGCGACCCGACCCCGGCGATGATCGTCGGCGACCTCAACGCGACGCCCGACCACTCCGCGTTCCGCGCGGGCACCGCGGGCTGCACCGACGCGGCGACGGCGACCGGGGGCTCCCTCGTCCCCACCTGGCGCTCGAGCTTCCCCCGCTGGTTCGGCGCCCAGATCGACCACGTGCTCACCCGCCCGGGTCCACACGGCTCCGGCCCGCAGGCGCGGTCGACCGAGGTGATCGCGGTGCCCGGCAGCGACCACCGCGCCCTGCTCACGCGGCTGCGGCTCTGACGCGGGCGGATCACCGGCACGACACGTGGCGCCCGTAGGCTCTTGTCCCGTGGCACGACCGTCGTGGATGCACGTCCCCCGGTGGCTGCGCCCGCGTCAGGGCAACCCCGACGGCACGATGACGCTGCTCGAGCACATCCACGAGCTGCGCCGGCGCCTCATGATCGGGGTCATCGCCGTCGTCGTCGGGACGATCATCGGGGTCGTCTGGTACCAGTACCGGATCTTCGGGCTGCCCTCGCTGGGCCAGCTGCTGACCGAGCCGTACTGCCGTCTGCCCCCGAGCGCGCGGCTGACCCTCGGCAACCCGAACCAGTGCCAGCTCGTGGCCTTCGCGCCGTTCGAGCAGCTCGCCCTGCTGATCAAGGTCGGGGTCGCGGCCGGGGTGGTCCTCGCCAGTCCGGTCTGGCTCTCCCAGCTGTGGGGCTTCATCACCCCCGGCCTGCACGCCCACGAGCGGAAGTTCGCCCGGGTGTTCATCGGGACCGGCACGGTGCTCTTCCTCGCGGGCGCGGTCCTGGCCTACCTCGTCCTGACCCAGGCCCTGTACTTCCTCGTCACGGTCGGCGGCGGCATCCAGATCACCGCGCTGCGCGGTGAGGACTACTTCAGCCTGCTCATCACGCTGCTGACCATCTTCGGCGTGAGCTTCGAGCTGCCGCTGCTGATGGTCATGCTCAACCGGGTCGGCATCTTCCCCTACGCGAAGATCAAGGCGTGGCGGCGAGGGCTGATCTTCGCGATCTTCGTCTTCGCCGCCGTCGCGACCCCCGGGCAGGACCCATTCTCGATGCTGGCGCTCGGGCTCTCGCTCACGGTGCTCTTCGAGTTCGCGGCGCAGATCTGCCGGGTCCACGACAAGCGGCTCGTGCGGAACTCGCCGTGGGCGGGACTCGCCGACGACGAGGCCGGCCCGTCCCCGGTCGCGGGTCCCGGGGCGACGATCGAGCCGGTCCCGGCGCCGACCCCCGTCGCCCCGTCGGCGCTGGGGAACACGAACGGGTCCGGGCCGACGGGCCCCGAGCGCTACGACGACGTCACGTAGGGACGCGCGCGCCGGTCGATCTCGCCGAGTGGACCGTGAGGGCTGCGGCGGCAGCCATGGGAGCCCACTCGGCGTCGGGGGCGCTCGTCGAGTGGACCGTGGGGGGCTCCCGGACCGGCCATGGACGTCCACTCGCAGCTGCCCGGCCGAGCGCTCCGACCGACGAACGTCACGTCGGGACGCGCGCCGCCTGGTGGGCGTGGCGGGGACGGACGGGGCGCCCGAGCAGGTCGTGGTGTCCCCCGGCGAGCCCGCACCAGGAGCAGTCCGGCCGGGTGTCCCCGGAGCGCAGGGCCGGCAGGCGCTCGAGCCCGGCCTCCGGCTCTCGCGGCGTCGCGGGTTCGAGGTCCAGCGCGAGCGGGCGGTAGCGGCGGCGCCAGGCCCACCGGGCGAGCACGACGAGCCCGCCCGCGACCAGGGCGACCACGGCCAGCCATTTGAGGAGTAGGACCGCACACAGCGCGATGACGGTGCCGACGAGGGCACTCGGTACGGGCACGCGCGGCGGTCGGGGCGACACCCGATCGAGGTTAGGTCGTCGCGAGGCGTGGGCGGCGGCGACGCGCCGGACCCGAGATCTCGATCAAGGCGGGGCACCCCCGAACGAGAATGGCCCCGACGGGCCGCGAGGTCGGGGGTCCCGCGGCCCGTCGGGGCTCAGCAGGGTTGTCGTCGGGGGGCCCGGCGGCGTTACGCGATCGCGGAGGTTTTCTCGGCGGCGTGCGCCGCGACCTCGTCGGACCAGGTCAGGGAGCGGGTCGTGACGTCGACGCCGTCACCGGTGATGCCCCCGGCGAGGGTCGCGGCGCGCACGCAGCAGTGGACCCAGAGCTGGAACTGGATCTCGCGGGCGACGTGGAGCCGGTTGTAGACGAGGTCGGCGAGCAGGTCGCCGGCGCGGGCCCACGTGGTGATCGTGAATTCGAGACCGTCGTCGACCTCCGCGGCCGCGAACTCGATCTGACCCGCCTCGAGGTGCCCGGCGAGGGTCGCGAGGCGGAACGACGAACGCCGCGGGTCGTCGGTGCGGTCCACGACGCGGACCGGCCCGTCCCACGGCCCGGGCATCCGGACGACGAACTCGTCGCCCACCGCCACGGCGTGGTCCCCGTCGCCCACCCGGTCGAAGCGGGCGACCCCCGGCACCATCGCCTGGTTCATGTCGGCAGCCAGGACCGCGATGAGGGCGCGCGGCTCGAGGCGAGGCGACGCGACCCGGGCGCGGAAGATCCGGTGCAGCAACGGTCCGTACCCGCGGTCGGCAGGCTGGTCGCGCCCGACCGGGTGCGGCAGCGGCGGCGGCGCGTCGTCGGTGGCGTCCCCGTCGAGCCGGCGGTGGGTCACGCGGACGCCGGGCAGTCCCCAGATGCGCCCGAGCGCCACGAGGCCGCGCGGGAGCTCGGTGAGCATGAGGGCCTCACGCAGCACCTGGCGCGGTCCGGGGACGATCTGCATCTGTGCGGGGTACCCGCGATCCGCGGTTCTACGGCGCCCGTCGTGTGGGCTGGGCGACAGCGCGTCGGGGTGCGCGCTGCCCGGTCTCGCAGCGCCGGCGCAGGGCCTCGGTGAGCTCGTCGAGGTGCGTCGCGGTCGTCGTCCCGGTCAGGCGCCCGAGCGCGGCGGCGACCCACCCGGTGCGGTCGAGGGTGACCCCGACGACGGTGCGGGCGGGCGGCGAGGGCGTGATCGCGACGTCGAGGCGCGAGGCGGACCCGAGGCCCGACCCGGTCCAGGTGAAGCCGCGGTGCGGGCGGATCTCGGCGACGTGCCACTCCGTGGTCGGGAGGCTGCGGGAGCACACCCGGACGCCGCCGCCGCGCACCAGCGGCCCGCCGTCGAAGGGGACCACCTCGCGCAGGGCGGGCGCCCACTCGGGCCAGCGGGCGACGTCGGTGAGGACCGCCCAGACGTAGTCCGGGCACGCGCCGATGACCACCTCGCGGTGCCGGTGCACTCCGGGGCCTCCTCGCCTCGTCGCCTCCCCATCGAGGGTAGGCACCGTCGGGGTCCGGACGGAACGCCCGTGTCCACCTCGTGTCGACAACATCTCCGTGGCAGAGCTGATCTCCTCGGATGATCGCGACGGCCGGGCTCGCCGAGGGCCTCATGCCCGCGGGATCGCGCTGCGCCGGGCCGTCCGGCGCCGCACGCGGGAGCGGATGGACGTCCCGGCGCTGCCGCCCGCCTCGAGCTCACCGACGCCGCGCGCGAACGGCCGCGCCGCTGGCGGGCCGTGCGGGCGCATCCAGCGCCGGAGTCGGGGGAGCACGCCGATCGGGCCGTTCACCCGTCGCGGCCGGCCGTCGTCAGATGCGCGCGTCCCGGTCCCGCCAGTGGGCGTCGCGGAGCTCCCGCTTGAGGATCTTGCCGGCGCCGGACTTCGGCAGCGGGTCGGGCTGCAGGTCGATGCCCCGCGGGATCTTGTACCCGGCGATCGTGAGCCGGCAGTGCGCGACGAGCTCGTCGCCGCTGACCTCGGTGCGGGTCTGCACCACCGCGTGCACCGCCTCGCCGAACCGCTCGTCGGGCACCCCGAACACCGCGGCCTCGACCACGGCGGGGTGGGAGTAGAGCGCGTTCTCGACCTCGGCGGAGTACACGTTCTCGCCGCCCGAGACGATCATGTCCTTGGCGCGGTCGACGAGGAAGAGGTAGCCCAGCTCGTCGACGTAGCCCAGGTCCCCCGAGGTGAACCAGCCCCCGCGCAGGACCTTCGCGGTCTCCTCGGGCTTGTGCCAGTAGCCGGCCGTGACGTTCGCGCCCCGGATCGCGACCTCGCCGACCTCGCCCGGCGCCAGCGGCGTCCACTCGGCCGGATCGACGATCGCGACCTCCACGCCCACCGCCGGGCGCCCGCACGACATCGCCCGCGGCGAGTCCAGGCGCAGCTGCTCGTCGGGGTGCAGCGTGACGATCGGCGAGGTCTCGGTGAGCCCGTAGATGTGCAGCATCGACGCACCCGGGAACGTCTCGTGGGTGCGCTTGAGCAGCTCGCGCGCGGCCGGGCTCGAGCCGTGGGAGAGCCAGCGCAGGCTCGAGACGTCGCGCGGGCGTTCGCGCTGCTCGACGGCGAGGGCGTCCATCATCGTGGGCACGACGAGCGTGGCGGTGACCCGCTCGCGCTCGACGACGTCGAGCACGCCGGCCCCGGTGAAGGCCGGCACGAGCACCTGGGTGCCCGCGGCCCACGTCGTCGCGAGCGCCCCGATCGTCCCCGCGGCGTGGAACATCGGGGCGACCACCATGAACCGGGTGTCCTCGGTGAACGGCCAGCACGCCATGAAGTGCAGGGCGTTGGCGACGAGGTTGCCGTGGGTGAGCATCACGCCCTTGGACGCGCCCGTCGTGCCGCCGGTGTAGAAGATGCCCGCGAGGTCGCGCTCGCCGGGGGCGCCGTCGCCGTCGGGCAACGTGCCCGGGTCCTCGGCGTCGGCGAGCAGGGCCTCGTACTCGTCGCCGAGGCCGACCACCCGGACCCCGAGGTCGTCGACGCCGGCCACCTCGCGGTCGGTGAAGAGGACGCGGGTGCCCGAGTCGGAGATCGAGTAGCACCGCTCGGGGTCGGAGTGCCGGGTGTTGAGCGGCACGATGACCAGGCCGGCGATCGGGAGCGCGAGGTGCAGCTCGAGGTAGCGGTGGCAGTTGGGGCTCAGGACCGCGACCCGGTCGCCGCGGTTCAGCCCCAGCGCCGCGCACGCCGCGATCAGGCGCCGGACGCGGGCACCGAGTTCCCGGTGGGTCAGCGTCGCGTGCGGGCAGACGACCGCGGTGGCGTCGGGAGCGACGGCGAGCGCGCGGCGCAGCGGCGCGGCGAGGGTCCGCGTGGCGTTGCGGGCGTCCCCCGCCGGCGCGAGACCGGTCCCGCCCGTCCCCGTCCCCGCCGCGGCCTCGTGCGCCTCCACCGTCGTCATCGACTTGCCTCCGTGTGTGCCGAACGATCGTTCGGTGGGTAGAGTAGCAGCCGGCGTGACCGGCAACATGCCCTCCGAACGGCCGAGCGAGCGGGCCGACGCGGTCCGAGGGCGCCGGTGGAGTCCGACGACCGAGACGGGAGCCCGGCGATGAGCGCCACGCGCGAGGCTGTGACGAACCAGGACGGGGCGGCCCGTCGGCCCGGGCGGCGCGCCGCGAACGCGGAGCCGTACACGCTCGCCTCCCTGGTCGAGGTGGCCGCGCACGCGTTCCTCGAGCGCGGGTACGACGCCACCAGCATGGAGGACCTCTCGCGCGCCGCCGGAATCACCAAGTCCTCCTTCTACCACCATGTCTCCGGCAAGGAGGCCCTGTTGCGCGGGGCACTCGACCGCGCGCTGGACGGCCTCTTCGGGGTCCTCGGCGAGCCGGACGCGCTCGAGGGGCCGCCGGTGCCGCGACTGCGCCACATCGTCCGCCGCCAGGTGGAGGTCCTCGCCACCGAACTGCCCTACGTCACGCTGCTGCTGCGCCTGCGCGGGAACACCGAGACCGAGCGGTGGGCGCTCGGACGCCGCCGCGAGTTCGACCAGGCCGTGGCGGCCCTCGTCCGGGAGGCGACCGAGGCGGGCGCGACCCACCCCGGCGTCGACCCCGTGATCGCCGCGCGCCTGCTCTCGGGCACCGTGAACTCGCTGATCGAGTGGTACCGCCCGGAGCGGGTGGCCGTGGCCGACCTGGTCGACGCCGTCGAGCGCCAGGTCTTCGAGGGCCTCCTGGGTGGCCTCCGGCCATCCAGGTGATCGTCACCGGGTAGAACTCCCCCGTGGACTCCGACGACGACCAGGCGCCCGGGCCCGCGACCGACTCCCCCACCCGGGGGGCGCGCTTCCGGGCGGGGGCGGTCCGCGCCGGCGAGCGGGCCCGCGACCTGGACCGCTCGCCCGCCCTGCAGGCGGCCGTGAAGCGGATCCGCGGCGCCCTGCCCGGCGACGCCCACTTCGGCGACCCGCTCTCGCTGGGCGGCGCGCGCGGGACCGAGGCGGTCGGGCGGGCGCTCATCGGGCTGACCGGGGACCGGCCCGGGGTCACCCGCGAGCTGGGGCTCGGAGGCCTGCAGCTGTGGCAGTCGGTGCTCGAGCGCTTCGGGCGCGGCACCGGCGACCACGAGGTGGCGCTCGTGTTCACCGACCTGGTCGAGTTCTCCCGCTGGGCCCTCGACGCGGGCGACGACGCCGTGCTGCGGGTGCTCCGCGAGGTCGGGGACGCCTGGGAGACCCCGATGACC
>JAICLN010000228.1 GCA_025925615.1 Actinomycetospora sp.
CACCACCTCGTCGTGGCTGAACGGCAGGATGAAGTTCTCCGAGTAGGCGTAGACCATCGAGAACGTCATCTCGTGGTGGTGATACTGCCGGTGGACCGGGTCGTGCGCGATGTAGCCGAGGGTGTCGTGCATCCAGCCCATGTCCCACTTGAAGCCGAAGCCGAGCCCGCCCAGGTGTGTCGGCCGCGTGACGCCGGGCCAGGACGTCGACTCCTCGGCGATCGTCACGACGCCCGGGTGGTTCTTGTAGACGGTGGCGTTGACCTCCTGGAGGAACGACACCGCCTCGAGGTTCTCGCGCCCGCCGTACTTGTTGGGCACCCAGCCGCCGTCGGAGCGCGAGTAGTCCAGGTAGAGCATCGACGCGACGGCGTCCACGCGCAGCCCGTCGACGTGGAACTCCTCGAGCCAGTACAGGGCGTTGGCGACGAGGAAGTTGCGGACCTGGGAGCGCCCGAAGTCGAAGACCAGCGTGCCCCAGTCGAGCTGCTCGCCGCGCCGCGGGTCGCCGTGCTCGTAGCAGGGCGTGCCGTCGAAGCGGGCGAGCGCCCAGTCGTCGCGGGGGAAGTGCGCCGGCACCCAGTCGACGATCACGCCGATGCCCGCCCGGTGGAGGGTGTCGACGAAGTAGCGGAAGTCGTCCGGGGTGCCGAACCGCGAGGTCGGGGCGTAGTAGGAGCTGACCTGGTAGCCCCACGAGCCGCCGAAGGGGTGCTCCGCGACCGGCAGCAGCTCGACGTGGGTGAAGCCCTGCGCGGTCAGGTACGTGGCGAGCTCGTCGGCCAGCTGCCGGTACCCGAGGCCCTGACGCCACGAGCCGAGGTGCAGCTCGTACACGCTCATCGGCTCGGCGTGGGGGGCCGACTGCGCGCGCTGCGCGAGCCACTCGGCGTCGTCCCACTCGTGGGTGCTCGTCGTGACCACCGAGGCCGGGGTCGGCGGGAGGTCCGCGGCGTAGGCCATCGGGTCGGCCTTGTCGAGCCAGTGCCCGTCGGCGGTGAGGATGCGGAACCCGTAGCGGGTCCCGACGCCGACGCCGGGCAGGAAGATCTCCCAGACGCCGGAGCCGAGGGCGCGCATCGGGGTCGCCACGCCGTCCCAGCTGCCCCGCTCGGGAGCCCAGTCGCCGACGACGCGGACGCCGCGGGCGTTCGGGGCCCAGACTGTGAACGAGGTGCCCTCGACCGGCCCGGAGGGCGTCGGCCAGCGGCGGAAGTGGGCGCCGAGGGCGTCCCAGAGCCGCTCGTGCCGGCCCTCACCGATCAGGTGCAGGTCGACCGGGCCGAGCACGGGCGAGAAGCGGTACGGGTCGTCGGTGATGACCTCCGTCGTCTCGCCGTGCCGGTCCCCGCCGGATTCATCCGTCCGGCGCACGGCCAGCCGGTAGTGCGGCAGCGGTCCCGGGACGGTGCCCGCGAACACCCCGTTCGAGCCCACCGGTGCGAGCGGGTAGCGCCCGGACGTCGGGCCCGCCTCGATGACGACGTCCACCTCGTCGGCGCCCGGCTGGAGGGTGCGCACGACGACGGTGCCCGGGGAATCCGGGCGGCGGTGCGGGCCCAGGACGCCGTGCGGGTCGCGGTGCGAGCCCTCCAGCAGCAGGTGCAGGTCGAGCTCCCCGGGCGCGACCGGGAGCGGGCCCGTGGACGGCGACGGGGTGGAGCGGGTCATCGGCGGTGTGACTCCGGGGTGTGGGGCGAGACGGTGACGGTCCCGTTCTCCTACCCCGTGCACCGGGGTGATCAATCGGGGGTCGCCGTCAGGGGGACTGCAGGAGACGCTCCATCGAGCGGAGCGGGATGGCGAGCCAGTTCGGCCGGTTGCGGGTCTCGTAGAGCACCTCGTACACGGCCTTGTCGAGCTCGTAGGCGCGCAGCACGGCGAGGTCGGCGCGCGGGTCGGAGCCGGTGACCTCGGTGTACCCGTCGCAGAACGCCGCGCGGTTGCGGTCGGCCCACTCCTGGGCGCGCCGCTGCAGGTGGCCCGGCGACTCCGCGCCCGGCTCCCACTCGGCGAGCTGGTGGAACGCCGCGTAGTCGAACGATCGGAGCATCGCGGCCACGTCGCGCAGCGGCGAGTCCGGACGGACGCGGTCGGACAGCGGCCGCGACGGCTCGCCCTCGAAGTCGATGACCAGCCAGCCCCGGGGCGTGCGCAGCTCCTGGCCGAGGTGCAGGTCGCCGTGGACCCGGTGCACCAGCAGGCCGGTCGAGGCCGCCGAGTTCACGCCCTCGAGGACCTCGGCGATCGCGGCACGGCGCTCGGCGACCTCCGGGACCGCCTCGGCGGCCTGGTCGAGCCGGGCGAGCATCCAGTCCGCGACGGCGCGCACCCCGTCGGCGTCGAGCCGTGCGGTCCCGAGGGAGCGGGCGAGCTCGGTGTGCACCGCGGCCACCGTCCGGCCCAGGCGGGTGGCCTCGCCGGCGAAGTCGCCGCCGACCTCGTCGGGACGCAGGTCGCCCTCGGCGAGCAGGTCGCGGACGCTGGTCAGCGCCATCGACCAGCCGTCGGCGGAGTTCGACGCGTAGTCCTGCAGCATCGCCACCGTCATCGGCGCCGTGCCGCCCGCGCCCCGATCGGCGTGCTCCCCTGCCATCGCGAGCTCGCCCTCGATCGCGCCCAGCAGCGGGGCGACCTCCTGCGAGTGCTCCCGGCCGAGGGCGCGGTGCAGCTCGAGGTCGGGGTTGAGGCCGGGCGTCGCGCGCCGGAACAGCTTGAGGATGGCCCGCTCGCCGTAGATCACCGAGGAGTTCGACTGCTCACCCAGCAGCGGCCGCCCGGGGCCGACGATCGGCGGCTCGGTGCCCGGCTCGGGGACGAACCGCAGCGACCCGACGGTCGTGTCGGAGACGATCATCGAGAGCAGCAGGCGGCTGATCTCGCCGTCGGCCAGCCCGTCGTAGACCGTCCGGTCGCCGAGGGTGCCGATGACCGCGTGCTCGAGGTCGCCCCGGAGGCCGGGGCGCGAGCCCAGCAGCAGCTGGAACCAGTCCTCCGGCCCGCCGTCGGCGAACTCCACCGCGATCACCACGTGCACCACCGCGGGGCTCGCGTCGGGCGGGGTGACGTCCTGGTGGCCGAGGATCCGCACGGCGGAGACCTCCCGGCCCTTGGCCGCGAACCACCGCTGCGAGGGCAGCCACGTCACGAGGGACGGGAGCAGGGCCTCCAGTGCCGGGGCCGGCTCGGTCTGGGCTCCGCCGGGGCTCGTCATCCGCGCTCCTGGGCCGGGTGGATCGAGAACCAGTAGAAGCCGTGGCCGGGCAGGGTCAACAGGTACGGCAGCTCACCGATCGCCGGGAACGGGACACCGCCGGTCAGCTCGGTGGGCGTCCAGTCCTTCCAGGCGATCAGGTCGAGCTCCACCGGCTGGGGGAAGCGAGACATGTTGTTGACGCACAGCACGACGTCCCGGGTGCCCTCCTCGTCGACGAACTCACGGACGTAGGCGAGCACCGAGGAGTTCGAGCCCCCGAGCTCGTGGAAGTCGCCGAGCCCGAACGCCGGGTGCTGCTTACGGATCTCGATCATCCTACGGTTCCAGTGCAAGAGGCTGGCCGTGGAGTTGGACTGCGCTTCGACATTGACCGCCTGGTACCCGTAGACCGGGTCCATCACCACGGGAAGGTTGAGCCGTCCCGGGTCGCAGCTGGAGAAGCCGGCGTTGCGGTCGGGGGTCCACTGCATCGGGCTGCGCACGCCGTCGCGGTCGCCCAGCCAGATGTTGTCGCCCATCCCGATCTCGTCGCCGTAGTAGATGACGGGGGAGCCGGGCAGGGAGAGCAGCAGCGCGGTGAAGAGCTCGAGCTGGTTGCGGTCGTTGTCGAGCAGCGGGGCCAGGCGACGGCGGATGCCGATGTTCGCCTTCATCCGCGGGTCCTTGGCGTACTCCGCGTACATGTAGTCGCGCTCGTCGTCGGTGACCATCTCGAGCGTGAGCTCGTCGTGGTTGCGCAGGAAGATGCCCCACTGCGCGTTCTCCGGGATCGACGGCGTCTGCGCGAGGATCTCCGAGATCGGGAAGCGGGACTCGCGGCGGACCGCCATGAAGATGCGGGGCATCAGCGGGAAGTGGAACGCCATGTGGCACTCGTCGCCGCCGACCTCGGCGTCGCCGAAGTACTCCACGACGTCCGCGGGCCACTGGTTGGCCTCGGCGAGCAGGACCCGGCCCGGGTACTCGTCCTCGACGACCTTGCGCACCCGGCGCAGGAAGGCGTGGGTCTCGGGCAGGTTCTCGCCGTTGGTGCCGTCGCGCTCGAAGAGGTAGGGCACCGCGTCGAGCCGGAAGCCGTCGATCCCGAGGTCCAGCCAGAAGCGCAGGGCGTCGATCATCGACTCGCACACGGCCGGGTTGTCGAAATTCAGGTCCGGCTGGTGGGCGAAGAAGCGGTGCCAGTAGAACTGGCCGCGGACCGAGTCGTAGGTCCAGTTCGAGGACTCGGTGTCGACGAAGATGATCCGGGCCTCGGACCAGCGGGTGTCGTCGTCGGACCAGACGTAGTAGTCGCCGTAGGGGCCCTCGGGGTCGCGCCGGGACTCCTGGAACCACATGTGCTGGTCGGACGTGTGGTTCATGACGAGGTCGGTGATCACCCGGATCCCGCGGGCGTGGGCCTGGTCGAGGAACTCCACGAAGTCCTCGACGGTGCCGAACTCGCCCAGCACCTTGCGGTAGTCGCGGATGTCGTAGCCGCCGTCGCGCAGCGGGGAGTCGTAGAACGGCGGGAGCCACAGGCAGTCGACCCCGAGCCAGGCGAGGTAGTCCAGCTTGTCGGTGAGGCCGCGCAGGTCCCCGAAGCCGTCCCGGTTCGAGTCCGCGAAGGCGCGGACCAGCACCTCGTAGAAGACGGCGCGCTTGTACCAGCCCTCCTCGACGGGGAGGCTGCGCGCGCTGCGGAAGTCGTCCGACGAGGGCTCCGCCGGTGGTTCAGCGTGGTGCGCCGGCTCCCGCGTGGCCAGGGCGATGCCGGTCGTGCTCGTGTCGGGCGCGCTCGCGGGGCCCGTGCCGATCCCCTCGTTCATCAGGCGTCACGCTAGTGGTCAGTCCCCGCGACGCGCGTCACCGGCCCCGTTCTCGTCCGGGTCCTCCCCGTCGGGGTCCCGGGCCTCGATGACCTGGCCCTCGATGACGCGTCCGTGCCACGGGTCGCGGGCGGCGGGGGAGCCGCCCCAGGGGCCCGGCGCCGGCGCGCCCGCGCCGACCACGGTGATCGTCGGGCCCATCCGCGCGCGGCCGGCGCGCACCGCCCGGGCCGCCGCCCGGCGGGCCAGCGCCCGACGGACCGGCGGGACGAGCAGCACCAGCGCGACGAGGGTGGAGAGCATCCCGGGCACCACGAGCAGGACGCCGGCGAGCGCCACGTACATCCCGCCGGCGACCTCGGCCTCCGCGGGACGGCCGGCCCGCACGGCACGGCCGAGGTCGGCCAGCGAGCGCCGGCCCTCGTGCTTGAGGGCCCAGGCACCGACGAGCGCGGAGGCGACGAGCAGACCCAGCAGCCCGAGGAACCCGACGGCCTGGCCGACGAGGACCAGGACCCAGATCTCGAGGGCGACGTAGGCCAGCAGGGCGAGCAGGACGGGCACGGGGACCTCCACGGTGTCTCACTCGATCCAACGCGCGGGCGGCCCGGAAAGTGCCCGCCGAGCCTTCCCGACGACGAGCGACCGGCACTCTCGCTGCGTCTACGCGAGCGAACGGGCCGCTCGCTCCGCGGGGCGGGGCGCGTCCGGCAGGGTCAGCGCGGTGGCGGCCCGGGCGATCGCGCCACCCTGGGCCGGCACGCCGACCCGCTCCAGCAGGGGCAGCGCCCGCAGCAGGACGTTGCGGCTGTGCAGCTGCCACGGGGTGGCCGGCGACACGATGCGCGCGCCGGAGGTCGCCAGGTCCTGGTTCTGCGTCGCGAAGCCCCGCACCCGCGCCTCGTAGGCCGGCAGGGCAGCGGCCGGCTCGGTGGGGCGCGCCGCGATCTCGGCGGCCAGCACGTAGACGCCGACCGCGGCGATGCTCGTGCCCTGACCCGAGCGGAACGAGGGGGCGAACGCCGCGTCGCCGACCAGCCCGACCCGACCACGGGTCCACGACGGCATGCGGATCTGGCTGACGGTGTCGAAGTAGAAGTCGTCGGCCGTGCGCATCCGCGCGAGCATCTCCGGGACGCGCCAGCCGAGCCCGCCGAAGACGTGCTCCACGAGCCGGCGCTGGCCCTCGGTGTCCCGGTGGTCCAGCGTCGGGGTGGGGCCCGACCAGGAGAACAGGGCGGTCACCGGCTGGTTCCGCACCGCGTAGAGCGTCGCCGAGCGGCCGGCGACGTTCATCATGACGGCCTCGCGGTCGAGCCCGTAGACGTTCGGCACGGAGAACGCGGCGTAGCCGGCGTCGAGGTCGCGACGGAACGGCGCCTCGGGGCCGAACGCCCGCTCCCGCACCCCGGAGTGCAGACCGTCCGCGCCGATCACCAGGTCGAACATCCGGGGTGCGCCGCGGCGGAAGGTGACGTGGATGCCGTCGTCGCGGTCGTCGAGGGTGGTGA
Organism: Actinomycetospora sp.; assembly: GCA_025925615.1. GTDB lineage: Bacteria > Actinomycetota > Actinomycetes > Mycobacteriales > Pseudonocardiaceae > Actinomycetospora. The sequence goes on from JAICLN010000228.1 coordinate 6,537, forward strand.
TCCGGTCGTCGAAGACGTACTCGACCTCGTCGCGCGTGGCCGCCCACAGCACCTCGGTCAGGTCGCCGCGGGGCAGCTCGATGGCCCGGATCGACTGCTCGCCGACGAGGGTCTCGGTGCGGAGGGACGCGATCGCGCGGCCCCGCTCGGTGACGAAGGTCAGGGCCCGCGTCCCGGTGCGGGCCGCCTCGATCGGCTCGAGCAGCCCCATCCGCTCGACGACGTCGACGGCGACGCCGCGCAGGTCGATGGGGTAGCCGCCGCCACGGACGGCATCGGCCTTCTCCACGACGGTGACGTCCACCCCCGCCCGCCGCAGCCAGAACGCCAGGACCGGGCCGGCGATGCTCGCGCCGGAGATGAGAACGCTGGCCATCGGGAACTCCTCCATCGTGGTCTACCTCCCGCACGGTAAGCTACTGACCGTGCGGCAGGTAGTCAAGGGGAGGTA
>JAICLN010000220.1 GCA_025925615.1 Actinomycetospora sp.
GCATGGGCCTGACGATCGTGCGGACCCTGGGCCGGCGGATCGGGGTCGAGGTGGCGCTGTACGGCCGGGAGGGCGGAGGCGCGGTCGCCGAGGTCGTGCTGCCGGGCTGCCCGTCCCCGCCCGTCCGCGCACCACGAGAGGAGGTGTGCGCGTGACGGACGTGGTGGTCGGGGACGACCACGGCGTCTTCGTCGACGCGCTGAGCACGGTGCTCGGGCAGCGACGTCTCGTCGTCCGCGCCGTCGCGCACCGCGCCGGCGAGGTCCTCGCGGCCGTGACCGAGCATGCCCCGGCGGTGTGCCTGCTGGACCGCACCTTCGCCGACGGCGACGGCGTGGAGCTGATCCCCGACCTGCTCGCCGCCAGCCCCGGCACCCGCATCGTCGTCGTGACGGCGGATCCCGGCGACGGCGCCGCCCGCCGCGCCCTGGAGCTCGGAGCGCGCGGGTTCGTGCACAAGACCCGAGGGGTGACGACGCTCGTCGACGCCATCCACCGCGTGCTCGACGGCGAGGTCGCGGTCGAGCTCCCGCCGCGGCGCCGGTCGATCCACGGCGGCCCCGACGAGGAGTACCGCCGCCTCGCCTCCCACCTGACCGGCCGCGAATGGGACTGCCTGCGCCTGATCGTCGACGGCCGCGGCACCGGTGAGATCGCGTCCGAGCTGGGCATCTCCGTCACGACGGTGCGCACGCACGTGCAGTCCGTGCTGAACAAGCTCGGCGTCCACACCCGCCTGGAGGCGGCGGCGGTCGCCTCGCACCACCGGCTGCTCGTCCGGACCTGACGGAGACGTTCGCGCGTCTGCCCCACCGTCGCCTGGTCAAGTTGCACGAGGACTCGCAGCGCCACCGCGACGAGCATGGGGCGCGTGACGCTGCGGATCCTCCTCCTGGACGACCACCGGATGCTGCTCGAGGCCCTGGCAGCGCGGCTCGGGGCCGAAGCCGACCTCGTCGTCGACATCCGGGAGCCGGCCGGGGTCGAGACGGTGGTCGCCGCGGCCGTCCGGTCCCGGACGGACGTGGTCGTCCTCGAGGTGTCGCCGCTCGACGACGAGCGGCGGGCGCTCATCACGGCGCTGCGGCGGCGACTGCCGGATACCCACCTCGTCGTCCTGTCCGCGGACGAGGACGCCCTGACCGCGGGCGAGGTCGCCCGGCTCGGTGTGGAGGGCTGGGTCTCCAAGGAGGCCGATGTCGGTGAGCTGGTGGCGATGATCCGGGGCGCCGCGCAGGGCCGCGCCTGGTTCCCGCCCGAGCAGTTGGCCGCGGTGCTGGACCGGCTCCGCGAGGACGCCCTGCGCGCCCGCTCCCGATCGGGTCCGCTCGACGGGCTCACCGATCGGGAGCGGGAGATCCTCGCGGCGATGGTGTGCGGGGAGGCCACCGTGTCCCTCGCGCGCCGGCTGCACCTGTCGGTCAACACCGTCCGCCGCCACGTCGGCAACATCTACGCCAAGCTCGGCGTCCACGGTCGGCTCGAGGCGGTCACGCTGGCCCGGTCGGCCGGACTCGCGAGTGCCGAGCCCACCCGGTCCGACCCGGTCCCGGCACGATGACGACGGCGGACCGGCCGGAGCAGCGCGAACCGGGTCGGAACGAGTCCGGCGGGACGGGGTCGTACCTGCTCATGGTCGCCGCGCTCGCTGCCTTCGTCGCGATCGCGGTCGGCGTGGGGTTCCTGGTCCCGGCCGCGTCCGGGCCTTCGGGGGCGGCGGGTGCGGCCCCGCCGGCGGCTCCCGCACCGCGGGCCAGCGGCGCGGGCCCGCTCATGGTCTCCCTGACCTTCGACGACGGCCTCGCGGGGCAGATGCAGTACCTGCAGGCATTGCAGCAGACCGGCCTGACCGGGACCTTCTACGTCAACACGGGGGACATCGGGCAGGCGAACTACATGAGCCGGGCCGACCTCACGCAGATCAGGGCGGCCGGGAACGAGATCGGCGGCCACTCGGTCTCCCACCCGAACCTCATCCAGGACGCCCCGGACGAGACGGCCCGCCAGATCTGCGACGACCGGGCCACCCTCACCTCGTGGGGCTTCGACCCGGTGTCGTTCGCCTACCCCTTCGGGGTGACCTCGCCCGCGGTCGAGGCCGCGGTGCGGGACTGCGGCTACACCAGCGCTCGCCTGGACCACGGGCTCGGGCCGGTGAGCGCGGCGTGTCCGAACTGCGTCAGCGGGGAGACGATCCCGCCGGCCGACCCCTACGCGGTCCGTACCCCGCCCGACATCGTCAGCTCGACGACCCTGCCCGACCTCGAGGCGTTCGTCGCCGCCGCGCGGAGCTCCGGCGGGGGCTGGCTCCCGTTCATCTTCCACCACGAGTCGTGCGACACCTGCGGCAACCTGTCGACGAGTCCGGCCCTGCTCGGCCAGTTCGCCGCCTGGCTGGCCGATCAGCAGCGCGCCGGGACGCTCACCGTGCGCACGGTGGGCCAGGTCGTCGGGGGACGGGGCGGACCGGCGCACCTTGCGCCCGCGGCGACGTCCACCTCCGTCGCGAACGGCGATCTGGCCCAGGAGGGCTCACCGGTGGTGCCGGACTGCTGGGAGCCGACGGGCTACGGCCAGATCACCGCCGACTTCCGCTGGGCGCCACCCGGCCCGGGGAGCCCGGCCTCGGAGACGGTCACGGTCAGCTCCTACACCGACGGGGACGCGGTCATGCTGCCGCGGTTGGATCTCGGGCAGTGCACGGCGACGATCTCCCCCGGGACCGTGACCCACCTCGCGGCGCAGTACCGCTCCACCGTGCCCACGCAGTTCGCGGTCTACCGCCGCAACGGGACCGGCTCCTGGGAGTACTGGACGTCGGGCCCGTGGGCCGGTCCGACACCGGCCTGGCAGCCCATCACGTGGGACACCCCGCCCGCGCCGCCGGACACCACCGGGGTCGCCGCCGGCCTCGTCGTCGGTGCCGTCGGTTCGGTGCAGAGCACGGCCTACGTCCAGCAGGCGGTGTCCCCGCCGCCGCTCGTCTCGCCGGGACTGCAGGGCCTGCTCGAGATCGGCGCGATCGCCGCGGCCGCCCTGGGGCTCCTCGGAGCCGCCGCCGGGCTCGCCCACCATTCCGTACGGCGCCGGCGCGGCGGCGGGGACCCGGTGCTCCCGGCCCCCCGCCCACCCGACGAGGGGCCACCTGACGAGGTGCGGTCCGACGAGGTGGCGCAGGACGCCTCCGAGCTGGACTCCACGAGTCCCGACCACCAGGGCGTGTCCCGGTGAGGCCGTGGATCCTCATGTACCACTCGGTCGCGCCCTACGAGCACGACCCGTACCTGGTCACCGTCCGTCCCGAGCGCCTCGACGCGCAGTTCCGGTGCCTGCGTCGCGCCGGGCTGCGCGGTGTCGGGGTGGGCGACCTGCTCGCCGCCCGTCGGCGCGGCGCCGCGCGCGGACTGGTCGGGCTGACCTTCGACGACGGGTACCGGGACTTCGCCCACACCGTCGTCCCGCTCCTGCGCCGCCACGGCTTCGGCGCCACCGTCTACGTCGTCGCCGGCCTCCTCGGCGGGACCAACCTCTGGGACCCCGACGGCGAGCGCAAGGACCTCATGACCGCCGACGAGGTGGCGGGGGTCGCCGCCGAGGGGATCGAGATCGGCGCGCACGGGATGACCCACGTGCCGCTGAGCGGGTCGATCGGCGCTCCGGAGCTGGCCCGCGAGGTGGGGGAGAGCCGCCGGGTGCTGGGCGATCTCGTCCCCCGGCCCGTGGCCGGCTTCTGCTACCCCTACGGCGCGCACGACGACCGTGCGGTCGCCGCGGTGCGAGCGGCCGGGTACGAGCACGCGTGCGCGACCGGGCGCCCGGACGACCCGGGGCCGCTGGCACTGCCGCGTACGTACGTCGGCGACCGGGACGGCGCCCTGCGCCTGGTGGCGAAGCGGGGGCGGCACGCGGGCGCGGAGGCCCGCGGGGGAGCCCGGGGCGCGACGCCGGTCGCGCTGGTCGGTCGCGGCGGGGGCTGAGCCGTGGTGCCGCGGGTCCTGCACGTCGCCCAGCCCGTCGAGGGTGGCGTGGCGATCTCGGTCGCCCGGATCGCCGCGGACCAGCGCCGACGGGGCTGGAAGGTCGCGGTCGTGTGCCCCGGAGCGGGAACCCTGCCCGCGGCGATCGTGCACGACGAGATCCCGCACCTGGTGTGGCCGGCGCGCCGAGCCCCCGGCCCGTGGGTGCTCGGCGAGACCCGCCGACTCGAGGCGATCGTGGGCCTGGCCCGACCCGACGTCGTGCACCTGCACTCCGCGAAGGCCGCCCTCGCGGGCCGGCTCGCGGTCCGCGGGGCCGTCCCCACCCTCGTCACGCCCCACGGGTGGTCATGGCTCGCGGCCGGGCCGGTGCTCGCCCGGGTCGCCCGGGCGTGGGAGCGCCACGGGGCCCGCTGGACCGATCTCTGCGTGTGCGTCGGTCCCGGTGAGGCCGGGCTCGCCGTGGAGGCCGGGGTACGGGCGCCCCTCGAGGTGGTCCGCAACGGCGTCGACCTCACCCGGTTCCGCCCGGCCGCCCCGGCCGAGCGCAGCGTGGCCCGGGCGGCCCTGGGGCTCCGGCCCGACGAACCCGTGGCGGTCTGCGTCGGGCGGGTGTGCCGGCAGAAGGGACAGGACGTCGCGCTGCGGGCCTGGCCCCGGGTCCGGGCCGCGGTGCCGGGGGCCCGGCTCCTCGTCGTCGGGGACCCGGGCGCGGGGCCCGTCGTGGCCGGGCCCGGTGTCGTCGGCGTCGGTGCCGTGGCCGATGTGCGGCCCTGGCTGGTCGCGGCGGACGTCGTGGTCCTGCCCTCCCGGTGGGAGGGACTCTCGCTGGCGCTGCTCGAGGCCCTCGCGGTGGGCAGGCCCGTCGTCGCGACCCGGGTGCCCGGTCTGGCCGACGCCGTCGGGGTCGGCACGGGCGCCCTCGTCGCTCCCGACGACGAGGCCGGATTCGCGGCTGCCGTCGTCGCCCGGCTCGCGGATCCCGCGCGGTGCGCCGCCGAGGGCGCCGCGGCCGCCGAGCACGCCCGTCGGTTCGACCTGCGCCACACCCTCGACCACCTCGCCGCGGTCACGGCCGCGGTCGCCGGTCGGCCGGCGCGTTCGCCCGAGCTGCGTAGGGCGAATGGTGTGGTTGCCCGATCTCCCTGGGCCGCGCGCACCGCAGGCTGGTGATCGTCGACGCGGCGCCCCACGCCCCGTCTTCCGGCATGCACCACCTCGAGCCCCGGCCCCCCAGGAGGGAACTCCCCGATGGTCGCCACCTCCCCGCTCTCCCTCGCGATCAACGGCCGCGAACGGCTGCTGGTCCAGGACCTGGTCGCGTTCACCCGCCCCGTCGGGTCGGAGCGCTTGGGGACGGTCGCGGTGGTCGGGCTGGGGTACGTGGGGCTGCCGACCGCGCTGGCCATCGAGCACTCGGCGGAGCGGGTCGTGGGGCTGGACGTCGACCCCGCGCGGCTCGCCGCGATCGCCGCGCGGGACTGCGATCTCGACGACGAGGCCCGGCGGACCCTCGCGCTCGTCCTCGAGGCCGGTCGCCTCGACCTCACGACCGACGCCGCCGCGCTGCACGCAGCCGACGTGGTCGTGGTGTGCGTGCCGACCCCGGTGCTCGCCGACCGGAGCCCCGACCTGCGGGCCCTGCGGAGCGCCTGCGAGACCGTCGTCGCGCACGCCCGGCGCGGCCAGACGATCATCCTCACGTCGACCACCTACGTCGGCACGACCCGCGAGCTCCTCGCCGGACCGCTGCACGCCCGCGGGCTCCTCCCCGGCAGCGACGTGTTCGTCGCCTTCAGCCCGGAGCGCATCGACCCGGGCAACCACGACCACCGGCAGCGGGAGACCCCGCGCGTGGTCGGCGGGATCACCCCGGAGTGCGCGGCCGCGGCGGCGAACGTGGTCTCGGCGCTGACCGACTCGGTGTTCCTGGTGAGCTCGCCCGAGGCCGCGGAGCTCACCAAGCTCTACGAGAACATCTTCCGGGCCGTCTCCCTGGCGCTGGCCAACGAGTTCGCCGACGCCTGCGGCACCTTCGGCATCGACCCCATCGAGGTCACGCTCGCGGCCGGCACCAAGCCCTACGGCTTCCTCGGCGCCTTCCCCGGGCCGGGCGTGGGCGGTCACTGCATCCCGTGCGACCCGCACTACCTGCTCGCCCAGCTCCGGAGCTCCGGCGTCGCCGCCCCGGTCGTCGACGCCACGATGCACGCGATCGAGGACCGTCCGCTCCGGGTCGCCGACCGCGCGGGAGAGGTCCTCGCCGCCGACGGGATCGACCTCGCGGGCGCCCGGGTCGTGGTGGCCGGCGTCAGCTACAAGGCTGGGGTGCGGGACGTGCGCGAGTCGCCGGCCCTCCCGCTCATCGCCGCCCTGCTCGACCGGGGCGCCGAGGTCGGCTACCACGACCCCCTGATGCCGGTGATCCGTCTCGACGACGGTCGCGAGCTCGCGTCGGTGCCCGATCCCGCCGCGGGGGACTGGGACCTGGCGATCGTGCAGGTGGTCCACCCGGGTGTGGACCACGACTGGGTGCGGCGCTGCCCGCGGGTGCTCGACGCGACCTATCGCTTCGACGCCCCGGGCACTGACCGCCAGGTGGTGTGATGGCCGTGTCCCTGATCCAGCGTCGCGTGCCGGGCGAGGTCCGGCTCGACACCGACGTCCCGGTCGTGCTGCTCAAGACGGACCCGAACGTCATGCACCACGGCACGCTCGGGGTCATCCGCTCGCTGGGGTGCCGCGGGGTGGCCGTGCACGCCGCCCACGAGCACGACTGGGCACCCGCCGCGCGCTCGCGCCACCTGGCCCGACGCTGGCCGTGGTGGTCCGATCCCACGGACCCCGACGCGGTGCTGGCCGGTCTCGGACGCATCGCCGACGCGCTGGACGGGCCGGCCGTCCTGCTCACCACCGACGACGCCGGCGCGCTGCTGCTGGCCCAGCACGGTGACGTCCTGCGGGACCGCTTCCGCTTCCCCCGGGTCCCGCCGGAGCTGCCGCGTCGATTGGCCGACAAGGGGAGCCTCCCGCAGCTGTGCGCCGAGTACGGGATGCCGACCCCGCGCACCGAGCGGGTCGCCGACCCGGACCGGGTCCGCGGGCTCGCCGTGGACCTCGGGCTCCCGCTCGTGGTCAAGCGCCTCGGCGACCGCGGCGGCCGCCCCAGCACGACGATCGTGCGCACCGCCGA
>JAICLN010000111.1 GCA_025925615.1 Actinomycetospora sp.
CCGCCTCGAGCACGGTGAGGTGCTTCGAGACGGCCTGGAGGCTCACGTCGTAGGGCTGCGCGAGCTCCGTCACGGTGGCGTCGTCCGCGGTCAGGCGGGCGACGATGTCGCGCCGGATCGGGTCGGCGAGCGCCGCGAAGGCCCTCGAGAGCGAGTCGTCCACGGTCACCGCCTCCCTCGTATTCAACGTTCCGGTTGAGTACGAACCTAGGACCAAACAGGAGGAGAAGTCAACGATCAACTCGACGAGAAGGCGGGGATCACCCGACCTGACCCCGACGTCACCGGCACGGCCGGATCGTGTCGGGCCCACGACCCGCGACAATGGGCGCGTGTCCCGCCCCGCGCCCGAGCCCTCCCCGCGCGCCGGCTCGCGCGCGGCGGCGAAGGCTCGGACCCACGAGAACCTCCTCGACGCGGGCCTCTCGGTGTTCGCCGACCGCGGCTACGGCGCCGCGTCGGTCGAGGAGATCGCCCGGCGGGCCGGGGTGTCGGTCGGCTCCGTGTACGCGCACTTCTCCAGCAAGGAGAACCTCTTCCTGGCCCTGATCGAGCGCCGCGCGGACCGCGAGTTCGCGGCCGCGGAGGCCGAGCTCACCGAGGGCTTCGACGCCGTGCTGCCCGCACTGGACCGCCGGCTGCGCGAGGAGGCCGACTCCGATCACCTCGCCCTGCTCGGCGCCGAGGCCTGGCTCTACGCGGTGCGCTCCCCGGAGTTCGGGGCCGGGCTCGCCGCCCACCAGGTCCGCGTCCAACAGGTCCTGGCCGGGCTCGTCGCCACCGAGCGCGAGCGCCGCGGCGTGCGCTGGTCGCTCGACGACGCCGAGGTCGCGGCCGTCGTCAACGCCCTCTACCAGGGCCTGGTGCAGCAACGCCGGCTGCACCCGGAGAGCGTGACCGACGACCTGTTCGGGCGGACGCTCACCGCTCTGCTGCGTGGTCTGGAGACTCCTCCCCCGTGACGGCGGGCGTCGGGTCCGTGGCGGCGTCACCGCCCTGGCCGGGCGCGAGCCGCCGGAGCAGGTGGTATCCGACCACCACGACGACGGTGCCGAGCGCGATCCCGCCGAACTCGCCGCCGGAGAACGTGAACACCACGTCGCCGACCCCGATGACGATGCCCGCGGCGAGCGGGACGAGGACCTCGGGTCGCGAGAAGTCGACCCGGTTCTCCACCCAGATCCGCGCGCCGAGCAGCCCGATCATCCCGTAGAGCACGACCGTGATCCCACCGAGCACCCCGCCCGGGGTCGCTGCCACCACGGCGCCGAACTTCGGGCAGAAGCCGATGAGCACGGCGACGAGCGCGGCCACCCAGTAGGCGGCCGTGGAGTACACCCGCGTCGCGGCCATGACGCCGATGTTCTCCGCGTAGGTCGTCGTCGGGGAGCCGCCCACCGCGCCGGCCACGGCGGTCGCGATGCCGTCCGCGGCGAGGGCCCGGCCGAGGTAGGGGTCGAGGTCCTCGCGGGTCATCGACGCGACCGCCTTGACGTGGCCGGTGTTCTCCGCGATCAGCGCGATGACCACCGGGACGATCAGGACGATCGCGGCGCCGCTGAACGCCGGCAGGTGCAGGCCCGGGGCGTCGGCGGAGCCGAAGGGCAGCCCGACCCACGGGGCGTCGGACACCTTCGAGAGGTCGAGCCGCAGGTGCGTGGACACCGCCCCGCTCGCGTTCGGGGCGGTGATCGGGCCGAGCGTGGCGTCGAGCAGCGCGGACAGCGCATAGCCCACGACGAGCCCGACGAGTACCGCGAGCCGCCCGAGCATCCCCCGCCCGGCCACCGCGACGATCATGACCACGAGCATCGTCACCAGCGCGACGCCCTGGTCCTGCGGCCAGTACGTGCCGGCGACGACCGGGGCCAGGTTGAGCCCGATGAGCAGCACGACGGCGCCGGTGACGGCGGGCGGCAGGATCGCCGAGATGACCCGCGCGCCCCCGAGGTGCACGGCGAGGCCGACGAGGGCCAGCACCACCCCGGTCACCGCGATCGCACCGGTGACCTGCGCGCTGGTCCCGCCGCTCGCGCGCCCGGCGGCGACCGCCCCGACGAACGACGCGCTCGTCCCGAGGTAGCTCGGCACCCGTCCGCGGGTCATCAGCCGGAAGAGCATCGTCGCGAGCCCGGAGAGCAGGATCGCGAGGTTCGGGTCGAGCCCCATGAGGACGGGGAAGACGAACGTGGCGCCGAACATCGCGAGCACGTGCTGCATGCCCAGCCCGACGGTGCGTCCCCAGCTCATCCGTTCCTCGGGGCGCACCACCTCGCCCGGACCGGGCGCGCGGCCGTCGCCGCGCAGGGTCCATCGCAGGGGGTTCGGACGGGACGGGGGTGCCGTTCCGGTCACTCAGGTCTCCGCGGGTTCGGGGGGACGGGGCTGGGACCCGGCGTGCCCGGGATCGGGGCCGCAGAACCCGGCGAGGCGATCGGCGACCTCACCGCGCGGCGGCGGGTCGAGGGCGGGCAGCGTGGACCGGCGGCCCTCGGCGGCGAGGGCGTCCAGGACGAACGTCCGGTAGCGGCCCCAGCGGTCGGCGCGCACCTCCTCGCCGAACGGGGCGGCGGTGGCCACGACCATCACGGCGGCGGCGGGGATGTCGCGGGCCTCGGCGTCGGGACGCAGGACCCCGGCCGCCCGCGCCCGCGTGACGAGGTCCGACAGCGGGCCGATGAACCGCAGCGCCACCTCGGTGGTGAACGCCCCGGAGTCCTTGGCCGCGCGCAGGATGCCCCGCCGGTGCAGCAGCGCCCGCGCGATCTCGTCGATGACCCGCACGATCGCCCCCCAGGGGTCGTCGTCGGTGGCCGCACGCGTCAGCAGCGGCTCGACGGCCTCCTCGAAGTACTCGGCGAACACTGCGGCGACCAGTTCGTCACGTCCGGCGAAGCGCCGGTAGAGCGTGGAGGGGCCGACGCCCGCCCGCCGGGCGACCTCCTCCAGCGGGACCTCGGGGCCGCTCTGCTCGAACGCCTCGCGCGCGGCGGCGACGATCGCGTGGTGGTTCCGCAGCGCGTCCGCCCGCAACGGTCGCGACGAGAGGCCCGACTCGGTCACGGCCCGCGACGCTAGCAGCGTCGGGCCCGTGACCGGGCATTTCTCACCGGGACCGCACTCCTCGTCGTGTCTCGGTCACGGCTCCTCCCCGATGGTCGAGCTCTGCTGCGCTACGTCTCCTCGATGCTCAGCGCGCCCGACGGGCAGGACCCGACGGCGTTGCGCGCGGACTCCGCGTCCTCGTCGTCGGGGCTCTCCACGAGCACGACCACGATCGCGTCGTCGTCCTGGTCGAAGACGTTCTCGGCGGCGAGCACGCAGTTGCCGGCGCCGATGCAGACGTCGCGGTCGGCCTTGATCTTCATGGTGGTCTCCCCTGATAGCCGGAGGTGGTGGACTCGAGCCGGTGTGGGACGGGTGCTGATCTCACCAGGTGACGGGCAGGCTCCGCAGGCCGTACACCACGCTCGCCGAGCGGAACTCCACGTCCTCGAACGGCATCGCCGGGGCCAGCGTCGGGAAGCGGCGCAGCAGTGCGGGGAACGCGGTGGCCATCTCCATGCGCGCGAGCGGTGCGCCGAGGCAGTGGTGCACCCCGTGGCCGAACGCGACGTGGTGGCTCGCCGCGCGCCCGACGTCGAGCCGGTCCGGGTCCTCGACGAGCGCGCGGTCCCGGTCCGCGGCGGGCAGCGAGACGACCACGACGTCGCCCGCCCCGATCGCCTGCCCGGCCACCTCGGTGTCGGCGGTGGCGACGCGCGGCACGCCGCTGTGCACCACCGAGAGGTAGCGCATGAGCTCCTCGACGGCGGGCGCGGCGACCTGCGGGTCGTCGCGCAGGAGGGCGGCCTGCTCGGGGTGGCGCAGCAGGGCGAGCGTCCCGATCGCGAGCATGCTGGCGGTGGTCTCGTGGCCGGCGATGAGCAGCAGCGAGGCGATGCCGACGAGCTCGGTGCGGGTGAGGTCGTCGCCGTGCTCGCGCACGAGCATGCCGAGCATGTCCTCACCGGGCGCCGCGACGGCGCGGTCGATGAGCTCGCCCATGTAGGCCCGCGACTCCAGGGCCACCTTCCCGCGCTCCTCCATGGGGCGGGTGAGGTCGAGCTGCTGCGCGGCCCGGCGGTGGAAGTCGGCGCGGTCGGCGTAGGGCACGCCGAGCAGCTCGCAGATGACGAGGCTGGGGACCGGCAGCGCGAAGTCGGGCACCAGGTCGGCGGGCGGGCCGGCCTGCTCCATGGCGTCGAGATGGTCCGCGACGATCTCGGCGATGCGCGGCTCGAGACGCCGGATGCGCTTGACGGTGAACTCGCCGGTGAGCAGGCGCCGCAGCCGCGTGTGCCCGGGCGGGTCGAGCATCAGGAGGTTGCCAGAGCGCTGCTCCTCGGGGGTCGTCCCCGGAACGGGGATCACCGGGAGGCCGGCGCTGGAGAAGCGGGTGGCGTCGCCGAGGACCTCGCGGGCGTCCTCGTAGCGGGTGACGAGCCATGCCGCCCGGCCGAGCGGGGTGGTGACGCCGGCGAGACCCGGCTGCTCGCGGATCCGGGCCATCTCGGCGGGCGGGTCGAACCGCGCGCGGCGCATGTGCAGTGGCAGCACCGGTGCCTGCGCGGGGGTGACTGGGCTGGCCATGGAGGCTCCTCGTCGTCGGAGGGTGCGCCTCGACGGTAGCACCGAAAACGGCAGTGGGCTTTCAGATAGCCCTCGTCAGGTCGTTCGCACACTCCTTCGCAGCCTCGACGAAGTGCGCGACGGCGGGCGAGCGGTCCGTGCGGCGCCACGCGACCTGCAGCGCGACCTCCGGCACCTCGCCGGTCAGGGGCAGGAACACGACGCCGGGCGGGCGGAGGTTGGCGTAGTAGGACGGCTGCAGCGACACCCCGAGGCCGGCGGCGACCAGGCCCAGCTGGGTCTCGATGTCCGCGCCCTCGGTGACGATGCGCGGGCTGAAGCCGTGCTCGAGGCAGTAGCCGACGATGATGTCGAAGAACGCCCGCCCGAGCGGGCGCGGCCAGAGCACGAACGGCTCGTCGGCGAGGTCCTCCGGGACGATCTCGGAGCCGGCGGCGAGGGGGTGGTCGGCCGGCAGCGCGGCGAGGAGGGGCTCGGCGACGAGGTGCTCGACCGCCACCGCCTCGGTCGCCGCGGCGGCCCGCACGACCCCGACGTCGATCCGGCCGTCGGCGAGGGCCACCAGCTGGGCGGAGGTGTCCTGCTGGCTGACCTCGAGCTGCAGGTCCGGGAAGCTGGCCCGCATCGACCGGAGGATGCGCGGCGTGATGGAGGCGAGGGCCGTGCCGACCGAGCCGACGGTGAGCAGGCCGACCGCGCCGTTCGCGGCCTGCGTCACCAGCGTCTGCGCGCGCTCGGCCTCGTACAGGACCCGGGGCGCGGCGTCGAGCAGCACCCGCCCGGCCGGGGTGAGCTCGGTGGCGCGGCTGGAGCGGTCGAACAGCGCCGTCCCGAGCGTGCGCTCCAGCGCGCGGATCTGCTGGGAGAGTGCGGGCTGGCTGACGTGCAGCCGGCGCGCCGCCCGGCTGAAGTGCAGCTCGGCGGCCACGGCGAGGAACGTCCTCAGCTGCCGGAGCTCCAGATCCATGCCGTCGATCGTGCCCTGTCCGGCTGGGAGGTGACCTGATGACGCGCGAGCAGCACCGGACCGTGACCGACGGCCCTGCGCGACCCGGCGTTCACCGAGCCGTTAATGCACCACGTCGGTCGGTGATAAGGCCCGGCTTCTCCGACCAGTGAGAGCGTCGATCGCACGAGGGCACCACCGGCCGACGTCACGAACGAGGGTGGAGCCGTCTCGACCCCCGATCAGGGAGCTCGTCCCCTCACATGAATCGCGACCACCGCTATGTCGTCGTCGGGTGCGGCGGCCTCGGGTCCGCCGCCCTCTACTGGCTCGCCCGGGCGGCGGGCGGCCAGGACGGCGCCGTGCTCGGCCTCGAGGCCCACCACCTCGGTCACGACCGCGGCGCCAGCCAGGACCACCGCCGCATCATCCGCTACGCCCAGCACGAGGACGCCTACGCCGCCCTCGCACCGGCGGCGTACGACACCTGGCGTGACGTCGCGCGCGCGTCCGGCCAGCGCCTGGTCACCGAGACCGGCGGGCTGGTGATCGAGGACGTCGACGCGCGGGCCGGCACCGCCTCCGGCACCCGCAACATGGATGGCTACCGCGCCGTCGCCGCCCGCCACGGGGTCCCGATCGAGGAGCTGGACGCGGAGGCCGTCGTCGCGCGCTGGCCGCAGTTCCGGCTGGCCGGCAGCGAGCAGGCGATCTACCAGCAGCGTTCCGGCATCGTCGACGCCCGCCGCGCGAACGCCACGCACGTCGCGCTCGCCCGCGGCCAGGGCGCCCACGTCGAGCAGGACACCCCGGTCCGCGCGCTGCACCCGACGCGCGACGGCGTCGAGGTCGTCACCGACGACGAGGTCTACCGCGCCGAGCAGGTGATCGTGACCGCCGACGCCCGCACCAACGAGGTCCTCGAGGGCGTCGGCCGTGAGCTCCCCCTGACGGTCCTGCAGGAGCAGGTCACCTACTACGCCACCCCGAACCTGCTCGACTTCGCCCCCGAGAACTTCCCCGTGTTCATGTGGCACGGCGCCGACAACTTCTACGGCTTCCCGGTCTACGGCGAGGTCGCGACGAAGCTCGGCCAGCACATGGGCGGGAACGAGGTCACCGCCGAGTCGCGGACCTTCGAGGCCGACCCGCTGCGCCGCAAGCGCCAGGAGGAGTTCCTCGCCGACCACGTCCCCGGCTTCGGCGGCCCCGAGCTGTACACGAAGACCTGCCTCTACACGATCCCGCCGGACCAGCACTTCGTCATCGACACCGTGCCCGAGGCGCCGAACGTGCACGTGGCGGTCGGGGCGGGCCACGCGTACAAGTTCGCGTCGTTGATCGGGCGCATCCTCGCCGAGCTCGCGACGGCGGGCCGGTCCCGGCACCCCATCGACACCTTCACCCTCGACCGGCCGGCCCTGCTCGACGCGGACTTCGAGCGCCGGTTCCACGTGTAGGTGCGCTGCTAGAACAACAGCTCGAAGGTCACCCGTGGGTGGTCGGGGTCGCCGACCATCCGCGTGACGACGTCGCGGGCCTGCTCCGCCACCGGGCGGTCGTCGAGTGCCTCCAGGTAGATCCGGTGGCGGGCCAGCGACGCGACCGCCCGGTCGACTTGCCCGGTCACGTCAACGGCGTGCGAGGCGACCGGCGAGTGCCCGACGACGACGTGGCGCGCCCCGTGCGGTTCGAGGTCGGCGAGCTCGGGGTGGATCCACCGGTTGTCGGCGTCGGAGACGGCGTCGACGGTCGCCCGCCCGACGGCGCGGTGGTCGGCGGAGTTCCAGCCGGCGGCGGCCCCGTCCGGCCCCGGCCAGCGCTCGGCGTGGTTGAGCGCGACCACGAGGTCCGGGCGCACCAGACGGATGACGCGCGCGATGTCGCGGCGCAGCGCCGGATCCTCGGAGACGACCCCGTCGCGGTGGTCGAGGAAGCGCACGTCCTCGACGCCGACCTCGGCCGCGCTCGCCCGCTCCTCCGCCTCGCGAGCGGGCCCGGCCTCGTCGGGCGACAGCGTCGCGATGCCGGCCTCGCCCCGGGTGACCAGCAGGTACGTGACCCGCTTCCCCGCCGCGGTCCAGGCGGCGACGGCGGCGGAGACGCCGTACTCGAGGTCGTCGGGGTGCGCGGCGACGGCGAGGGCGGTCGTCCAGTCGTCGGGCAGGGGCGCCGGCTCGGGGTGCATGACCGCGACCCTGCACCCTCGACCTTGATCGAGGTCCAGCCGCCATCCGGTCGATGGACCGATCTTCTGCGGCGGGCCGGATCGGGCAACACTCGACGTCCCATCGAGCGATCGTCCGAGGAGTGGTCGTGCGACCGATCCACCGCGCTCGCGTCGTCGGGCTGTGCCTGGCCGTCACCACGGTCACCCTCACGACCCTCACCGCCGCGCCCGCCGGGGAGCCGACCGTGGCCACGCCGCTGCGGCGAGCCGCACCGGGCCGGCTGCTCGCCCCACTGTTCCCGGGCTGACCGTCGACCGGGCTCGGTCACGAAGCGTCGACGATCGGTGAGCCCAGCGTGAAGGGTGTGTCACGAGTGGGTAGTGCTCCCTGACCCGAGAGCACACCGTGACGAGGTGACCGCATGACGGACACGAGCGCCGCCCCCACGGCCGACACCGATCGACGGCCGGACGCCGGCCTGCACAAGGCCCTCGGCTTCTGGTCGCTGCTCGCGGCCGGGCTGGGCAGCGTCATCGGGTCGGGGTGGTTGTTCTCCTCGCTCTACGCCGCCCAGGACGCGGGCCCCGCCGCTCTGCTCGCGTGGGTCATCGGCGGGGCGCTCATGCTGCTCGTCGCGATGGTCTTCGCCGAGCTGGGGATGGCCAAGCCGGAGTCCGGTGGGCTGGTGCGCTACCCGATGTACTCCCACGGCGGACTCACCGCGGGCATCGTCGGGTGGGCGATGTGGATCAGCTACGTCGGCAATCCGCCCACCGAGGCCGCGGGCGTCGTGCAGTACGCGGCCAGCTACCTGCCCGGGGTCTACGACGGGAAGTCCCTGACCGGCCTCGGCATCGTCATCGCCGTCGTGCTCATGGCCGTCTTCGTGGCCCTGAACTGGTTCGGCGTCCTGCTGTTCGCCGCTCCAACACGATCGTCACCGCCATCAAGATCCTGATCCCGACGACGACCGTGGTGCTGCTGATCGCCTCCGGGTTCGACTCCTCGAACCTCACCGACCACGGCGGGTACGCCCCCTACGGCTGGGGCGCGGCGCTCTCGACCATTGCGACGGCGGGCATGGTGTTCGCCTACACCGGCTTCCGGAACGTCATCGAGCTCTCCGGCGAGGCGAAGAACCCCCGCCGCACCGTGCCGCGGGCCCTCATCACCACGATCGTCGTGACCATCGTGCTCTACCTCGGCCTGCAGCTCGCGTTCCTCGGCGCGGTGCCCGCCGGGCTGCTCGGCGGCGGCTGGCACGGGGTCAACTTCGACTCCCCGTTCGCGAACCTGGCGATGGTCCTCGGCCTGTCCTGGCTGTCGTGGACGCTCATCGCCGACTCGATGCTCTCGCCGTCGGGGTCGGGCATCGTCTACACCGCGGAGAACTCCCGCAACGTGTTCGGGCTGGCCAAGAACGGGTTCTTCCCGGGGTCCCTGACGACGCTGAACCGGCGCGGCATCCCCGCCCGGGCTCTGGTGCTGAACTTCGTCGTCGGGCTGGCCTACCTGCTGCCGCTGCCCAGCTGGCACTCGATCATCTCGGTGACCGGCTCGATCGCGGCGTTCACGTTCCAGATCGGCGCGGTCTCGCTGGTGGCCTTCCGCGCCTCGGGCCTGACGCGGCGGGACACCCGCCTGCGGGGCATGACGGTGATCGCGCCCGGGGCCTTCGTCGTCTCCTCGCTCGTGGTGTTCTGGACGTCCTGGTCGAAGCTCTGGATCGGCATGGTGATCATCGGGCTCGGGATCGTCTGGTACGCCGTGGTGTGGCTGCGCTCGAGCCGCGCGGTCACGGAGCTGACCGGCGGGACCTGGCTCGTCGTCTACCTGGTGGGGCTGACGGCGCTCTCGGTGCTCGGCAGCTTCGGCGGCGCGCACGTGATCGACGCGCCGTGGGACTCCGTCGTCGTCGCCGCCTTCTCGCTCGCGACCTACCTGTGGGGCGCCCGCAGCGGCACCGCGTACATGAACGCCCGGCCGGACATGGTGCGACGGCTGCGCGCGGAGGCCGACGAGGACCGCGGCGACGCCCCGGAGGAGGCCCTGGCCTGAGCCCTCACGCGTCGAGCAGGCGCGCCAGCGTCTTCGGGGCGATCGTCCGGAAGGCGTCCCTGGCGATCCCGGCCAGCTCGACCTCGTCGAGGGCGTCCGCCCCGTCGAGGTCGAGCCGCAGCCCCAGCCAGCCGCGGTGCCCGACGTAGGGCGGGACGAAGAAGCGCCTCGGCTCGGCGGCGACCAGCTCGGCGGTCACCCCGGGCGGCGCGGCCGCCCAGATCGCGGTGTGGGGGTCGCCGTGCACGCGGTCGGCGAAGGACACGAAGGTCTTCCTGCCGCGCACGAACCACGACGGCGTCCCGTGGCTGGGACGCTCCACGACCTCGGGCAGCGCGAGGCACGCCCGTCGCACGGCAGCGAGAATGTCCTCGACGTCGGGCACGGCGGCGGTCAGACCAGGAGGGCCATCGCCAGGAGCGACAGCACGATCGCGACCAGAACGACGAGGACGACGACCGGCGTGGCCCCCCGTGCCCACCACGGCCTCTCCCCAGGGATCGGCGGCGAGTCGAACGTCCGGTCCACGATCTGCCGCTCACCCATCGGTGGCCCCCTGTCCGGTTCGTCCGGGCCAGGCTAACGAACGGCCCCGACGGCTGCAGGGATCTCCGGCCAGCTGAGCATGATCAGGACGTCGGGAGCGACACGCCCAAGATTCGGTGCGACACGCTCACGAAGTTCGGATCTTCACGGGGCGGCCCTAGCGCAGGACCTCGGAGGCGGCGTGCCTCCCGGGCGCCTGGCCCGGCGCGTGCCTCCCGGTGTCGGACCGGGGGCGGCCGTCCGACGACGGGTCCCTCGGCTCCGGGGTCCAGGGCTCCGGGTCCCTCGGTTCCGGGGCCCTCGGCTCCGGCCGCTTTGTTTCTCCTTCTGCGGGCGGCGCCCCCGC
>JAICLN010000346.1 GCA_025925615.1 Actinomycetospora sp.
CACCGGACCACCGAGGGGGTCGAGGCTCAGACGGCGCGCTTCTTGAGCTTGCGACGCTCGCGCTCGGAGAGGCCGCCCCAGATGCCGAAGCGCTCGTCGTTGGAGAGGGCGGACTCGAGGCAGTCGTTGCGGACCTCGCAGCCGGTGCAGATGCGCTTGGCCTCCCGGGTGGAGCCGCCCTTCTCCGGGAAGAACGCCTCAGGATCGGTCTGGGCGCACAGCGCGCGCTCCTGCCACTCCTGCTCGTCCTCCCCCGTGAGAGCCATCAGCTCCCCGAGGACGTCCCGCCCACCACCGGACCCCACACTGCCCAGCACCACCGACCCGCTCTCCACACCGTTCACACGGCCTCCCTCTACCGCTAGCACTCCCCAGCTGGCGGAGCGCCGGCCCCGCACCGGCGTGTACCTCGACGTGAATTACACCCGTGTCGTTCCATGTGGGTCAAGCGGAGCCACCCGCCCGGCCGCATGTCGCGACAGACGGTCGTCACGTGCGGTGAGCGCAATCGGCCTCATCCGCGACGCTGCGTGGCACAGAGGCTAACGCGGGCCTGGAACACTGGACCCGTGGCCAGCGTCTTCTCCGCCCGGAGCTCCCCCCGGGTCAGCCCCATCTTCCTGGGCCTCGTCCTCGTGACGGCCGGCGGCGGGGCGCTCACGCTCCTCGGCACCCGGGTCGCCGTGACGGCGGGCATCGTCGTCCTCGTCCTCTTCGGGTGGGCGGTGTCGCTGTGCCTGCACGAGTTCGCGCACGCGCTCGTCGCCGACCGCTGCGGCGACCACTCCGTCCGTGGCCTCGGCTATCTCACCCTGGACATCCGCCGCTACGCCAACGTCGGGCTGACCTTCGTGCTCCCGCTGCTGTTCCTGCTCATCGGCGGCATCCCGCTGCCCGGCGGGGCGGTGTGGATCCGGCGCGGGGCGCTGCGCTCCCGGGTCGCCGCGAGCGCGGTCTCGGCGGCCGGTCCGCTCACCAACCTCGTGCTGGCCTTCCTGCTGGCCCTCGTCGTGCCGCTGGTGCCCCCGCTGCTCGGCGCCGGGATGTCGTTCCTCGCGCTCATCCAGGTCCTCGCCTTCATCCTCAACATCCTGCCGATCCCGGGGCTCGACGGCTGGGGGATCATCGACCCCTACCTCGCGGACTCCACCCGCGTCGCGGTGTCGCGCTTCGCGCCCTACGCGCCGCTGATGCTCTTCGCGGTGCTGATCCTGCTGCGCCCGGTGGCCACTGCGCTGTTCGCGCTCGCGTCGTTCGTCTACGGCGCCGTGGGCGGGGACAGCACGCTCGCGAGCCTCGGTCAGGAGCTGTTCTTCTTCTGGCAACGCTAGGTGCGCTTCGCGCTCGTGAGCACTTTCCGGGGCTATGACCCCCGAAAGTGCTCACGTGGCCGCAGGCCACAATCACCGGTGTGAAGGTGACGGTTCTGGTCGGGGGCGTCGGCGGCGCGCGGTTCCTGCAGGGGGTGCTGGCCGCCCTGGGGGACGACGCGTCGTCGTCCGGGCACGACGTGCGCGCCGTCGTCAACGTGGGCGACGACATCTGGCTGCACGGGCTGCGCGTCTGCCCGGACCTCGACACGTGCATGTACACGCTCGGCCGCGGGATCGACACGGTCAAGGGCTGGGGCCGGTCCGACGAGACGTGGTCGGTGAAGGCCGAGCTCGAGGCCTACGGGGCGGACCCGACGTGGTTCGGGCTGGGTGACCGGGACGTCGCCACCCACCTGGTGCGCACCCGCATGCTGCGGGCCGGCTACCCGCTCTCGCAGGTCACCGAGGCCCTCTGCCGGCGCTGGGCGCCCGGCGTCGCCCTGATCCCCGCGAGCGACGACCGCATCGAGACCCACGTCGTCATCGACGACCCCGATTCCGGAGAGCGCCGGGCCGTCCACTTCCAGGAGTGGTGGGTGCGCCACCACGCGGAGCCGACGGCCCACGGGTTCGCCTCGGTGGGCCGCGACCAGGCGAGCGCCTGCCCCGCCGCGCTCGCGGCGATCGCCGACGCCGACGTCGTGCTGCTGGCACCCTCCAACCCGGTGGTCAGCATCGGCACGATCGTCGACGTCCCCGGGATGCGGGCCGCGCTCGCGCAGGCACCCGGACCCGTCGTCGGGATCTCGCCGATCATCGACGGGCACGCGGTGCGCGGGATGGCCGAGGCGTGCCTCTCGGCGGTCGGGGTGGAGGTCTCCGCCGGGGGCGTCGCCCGGCACTACGGCGCGCGGTCGGAGGGCGGGCTGCTCGACGGCTGGCTCGTGCACTCCGGGGACACCGCCGAGGTGCCCGGGGTCGCCGTGCGCTCCGTGCCGCTGCTGATGAGCGACGCCGAGGCCACCGCCGCGATGGTGCGCGAGGCCCTGGACGTCGTGGGGCTGGCCGGTGTCTGACGCTCCCGGGCACACGGACCACGCCGCGCTCGGCGGGCTCACCGCCTGGGGCGTGCCCGGGCTCCCCGAGTTCCGCCCGGGGGACGACCTCACGGCGGCCCTCGCGCAGGCCCTCGCATCCACGCTCGCCGACGGCGACGTCGTCGTCGTAACCTCGAAGATCCTGTCCAAGGCCGAGGGCCGGCTCGTCGCGGTGCCGCGCGACCCCGACGAGCGCGACGCCGCCCGGCGCCGGCTGATCGACGACGAGACGGTCCGGGTGCTGGCCACGAAGGGCCGCACGAAGATCGTCACGAACCGGCTCGGGATCGTGCAGGCGGCGGCCGGGGTGGACGGGTCGAACGTGGCGGGCGACGAGGTCGCGCTGCTGCCCGAGGACCCGGACGGCTCGGCCGAGACGCTGCGGGCCGGGCTCGCGGCCGCGCTCGGGGTCCGCGTCGCGGTCGTCGTCACCGACACCATGGGCCGCTGCTGGCGGCTCGGGCAGACCGATGCCGCCATCGGCTCGGCGGGCCTGGTCGCCCTGCACGGCTACGGCGGGGCGGTCGATGCGCAGGGCAACGAGCTGGTGGTCACCGAGGTCGCCGTCGCCGACGAGGTCGCGGCCGCGGCGGACCTGGTGAAGGGCAAGCTGGGCGGGGTGCCGGTGGCCGTCGTGCGGGGGCTGCGGCACCTCATCGGCGCGGGGTCCTCCGCGGGCGAGCTGGTGCGCCCGGTCGAGGACGACCTGTTCTGGCTCGGCACCGCCGAGGCCCTCGCCCGCGGTGCCCGCGACGCGGTCGGGGCCCGCCGCTCGGTGCGCGCGTTCGGCCCCGACCCGGTGGACCCCGACGTCGTGCGCCGCGCCGTCGCCGCCGGCCTCACGGCGCCCGCGCCGCACCACTCGCGGCCGGTGCGCTTCGTGTGGGTGCGCTCGGCGCAGCGGCGGGCAGACCTGCTGGGCGCCATGGGCGACGCCTGGCGGGCGGACCTCGCCGCGGACAGGTTCACCGCCGAGCAGATCGCCCGGCGCACCGCCCGGGGCGACCTGCTCCGCGACGCCCCCGAGCTCGTCCTGCCCTTCCTGGTGCGCGGGCCCGACGGCGGGGCGCACGAGTACCCCGACCCCCGCCGGGCCGACTGCGAGCGGACGATGTTCACGGTCGCCGGGGGCGCGGCGGTCCAGGGGCTGCTCGTGGCGCTGGCCGCCGAGGGGCTCGGCTCGTGCTGGGTGGGGTCGACGATCTTCGCGGCCGACGTCGCCCGGTCGGTGCTCGAGCTGCCCGACACGTGGGAGCCGCTCGGGGCGGTCGCGCTCGGGCACCCGGCGTCGGAGGTCCCGGCGCGCG
>JAICLN010000232.1 GCA_025925615.1 Actinomycetospora sp.
AGCACTTTCCGGGGTCATAACCCCGGAAAGTGCTCACAGGCCGAAGGCACCTCGCAGCTCGGACACGAACAGCTCCGGCTCCTCCAGCGAGGCGAAGTGCCCGCCGCGGTCGAGGACGTTCCAGCGGCGCAGGTCGGTGTAGCGCGCCTCGACCCACGAGCGCGGCATCTTCGCCATCTCCCCCGGGAAGACCGACACCGCCGAGGGCACGGTCACCGGCTGCCGGCCCACGCCCCCGAAGCTCTCCCAGTACAGCCGCGCCGACGACGCCCCCGACCCGCCGAACCAGTACACCGCCACGTTGTCGAGCAGCCGCTTGCGCGGCACCGACGGCTCGAGCGTCGCGCCCCCGAAGGTCCACACCCCGAACTTCTCGGCGATCCACGCCAGCTGCCCCGCCGGCGAGTCGACCAGCGCGTAGCCCAGCGTCTGGGGCCGCGTGCGCTGCTGGGCGGAGTAGCCGCTGCCGAGCTCGCGGAACTCCCGTGCCTGCGCCAGCCACTGCTGCTCGAGCTCCGGGAGGTCCTCGGTGCGCGCCCCCTCCGGCCGCGCCGCCAGCGGCATCGTCGTGTGCAGCATGGCGACGCGGTCCGGGTGACGGACGCCGAGCGCCGTCGTCACCATCGCGCCCCAGTCACCCCCCTGGGCGAGGAAGCGGTCGTAACCCAGTCGGCTCATCAGCTCGGCCCAGGCGTCCGCGATGTGGTCGACGCCCCAGCCCGTGGTGGTCGGCTTGTCGGAGAAGCCGAAGCCCGGCAGCGACGGCGCAACCACGTGGAACGCCGGGTCGGAGGCCTCCGGCGGGTCGGTCAGGGCGTCCAGGACGTCGAGGAACTCGACCACCGAGCCGGGCCACCCATGGGTGATGATCAACGGACGTGCGTCCGGACGTGGTGACTCTACGTGCAGGAAGTGGATCCCGAGCCCGTCGATGACGGTGCGGTGCTGACCCCGGCCGTTGAGCTCCGCGGACAGCGCGTGCACGTCGTGGTCCTCGAGCCAGTCGCGACACAGTTCCGCGACGGTGGCCGCGGGGATGCCCTGGGACCAGTCGTCCACCGGCTCCGGCTCGGGGAACCGCACCCGGCGGAGGCGTTCATGCAGGTCAGCGACCTGGTCCTCGGGGATGTCGAGCTCGAACGGCACCACGTCGCGGGTCGCGCCGAGGGGCGTGGCCCCGGCGGCGGCGTCACGGGACCCGGCGGCGTCGCAGGACATGGGCGGAACGCTAGACGGCGGGCGGACACGCTGCCGTACCGGACCACCGGATGGGGTGTCACCCCACCACGCCGTCGTCGGAACCCGGTCCCCCGAAGGTGGCATCTTCTCCCCGCGCCGTCACACGGGCCGTCATCGTGGCGATGAACGGAGCGGAGGTGATCATCGTGCTGAACGAACGGCCCGCGGTGCTGCTGGCGGCAGCTGCGGATCTGGACGAGTGCGACGGCTACGTGGTGCTGGTCTTCGACCCGGAGACCGGCGAGATGGACGCCCACGGCCCCTACGAGGGGGTCGCGGCCACGCTCCGGGCGGAGGAACTGCGCCGGAGCTTCGACGAGGACGAGCTGCCCGACGTCGTCGTGCGCGTGAGCAGGCTGCACCTGCCCACGGAGGAGTCCGAGCAGGTCTGGTGATCGCGGGCCCGAGGGGGTAGACCCCCGGGCGTGACGCGACGCTGCGAGGCCCGGCCATGACCAAGGACACGCAGCGGAGCGGAGCTGGACCATGGTGACGGTGCGCGAGGCGGCGCTCGAGCTCTTCCGGGCACACGGCCTCACGACGATGTTCGGCAACCCCGGTTCGACCGAGCTGCCGATGCTCCAGCAGTTCCCCGACGACTTCACCTACGTCCTCGGGCTGCAGGAGGCGGTCGTCGTCGGGATGGCCGACGGGTACGCCCAGGCCACCGGCCGACCGGCGCTGGTCAACCTGCACACCGCACCCGGCGTCGGGAACGCGGTGGGGGCGCTGGTCAACGCGGCGGCCAACCAGACCCCGCTGGTCGTCAGCGCGGGGCAGCAGGTGCGGCCGATGATGTCGCTCGAGGCGATGCTCACGAACCCGCGGGCCACCGAACTGCCGCGCCCGGCCGTCAAGTACGCCGCCGAGCCCCCGCGCGCGGCGGACGTGCCCGCGGTGCTCGCCCACGCGATCCACGTGGCGACCACCCCGCCCACGGGGCCGGTCTTCGTCTCGATCCCGATGGACGACTGGGACGTCGAGCTGACCGGGCCCGACCTCGAGGTCGCGCGGCGGGTCGCGACGCGGACGGTGCGGGCACCGTTGCGGCCGGACCCGACCGACGTCGACCGGCTGGCCGCGGCGCTCGACGGCGCGTCCGCGCCCGCGCTGGTGATCGGAGGCGACGTCGACGCGGGCGGCGGCTTCGACGACGCCGTCGCGCTCGCGGAGCGTTGCTCGGCGGCGGTCTACGGTCCGCCCGCCGACGGCCGCGTCGGGTTCCCCGAGGACCACCGGCTCTTCCGGGGCGCGCTGCCGATGGCGATCGCGCCGCTGGCGGACGCGCTCGAGCCCCACGACGTCGTCGTCGTGCTCGGGACCGCGGTCTTCCGCTACTACCCGTACGTGCCGGGCCGGTTCCTGGCGGAGGGGACCGCGCTGTACCACGTCACCGCCGATCCCGACCAGGCCGCGCGGGCGCCGATGGGCGACGCCCTGGTCGCGGACCCGACGGCGGTGGTGCGGGCGCTGCGCGAGCGGGTCGCCCCGTCGTCGCGCCCGGTGCCCGGTGCGAGGCCGACCGCGGAGCAGGCCCGGCCCTCGGCCACGCCCGGGACGCTGACCCCGGAGGAGGTCTTCGACACCGTCGAGGCGGTGTGGCCGGAGGACGGGATCGTGGTCGACGAGTCGCCGTCCAACCGTGCCGCGCTGCACGCCCGCCGTCCCGCGCGCCGGCCGGGGAGCTCGTACTTCACGACGTCGGGTGGGCTCGGGTTCGGGCTGCCGGCCGCGGTGGGGGTGGCGCTCGCGGACCGGTCGAGGCCGGTGCTGGCCGCGATCGGGGACGGCTCGATGCAGTACTCGATCCAGGCACTCGCGTCGGCGTCGGCGCTCGGCGTGCCGCTCACCGTGCTGGTGCTGGAGAACCGCGAGTACGCGATCCTCAAGTGGTTCGCTGCCCGCGAGAACACCCCGAAGGCGCCCGGGCTGGACCTCCCGGTGGTCGACTTCTCGGCGCTGGCGTCCGGGTACGGCGTGCCGGCCGCGGTGGCGGGCACGGCCGAGGAGCTGCGGGCCGCGCTGGAGCGTGGTCGGGACGGCGAGGGGCCGCTGCTGGTGTCGGTGCCGATCGGGCGCGCCGAGTAGCCGGGGTTAGTTCTGAGCGAAGGGCACCTTCGCTCGACTAGACTAGATCGACGGAGGGCGCCCATGGTCGGAACGCCCCGGCCGATCCCTGATCCGAGCGAAGGGCACCTTCGCTCGACCTATCCGACCGAAGGTGCCCTTCGCTCGACACGGCGGCGGCGAGCTTGACCTGAACGATGCTCGAGGTCGCACGGTGGTCGCATGACCGCACCTCCGGGCAATCGACATGCCCCGTTCCCGAGCCCCCCGGTAGCGTGGCGGCACGTGTCCACCGAGACCCGGGCCGCGCGCCCGGACAGCCCCGCGCCCGACGCCGTCGCGCCGGCCGTCGAGGTGGCCGACCTCGTCAAGCGCTACCCCAAGGCCACGAGCAACGCCGTCGACGGCATCTCGTTCGCGGTCGCACCCGGCGAGGTGTTCGGCCTGCTCGGGCCCAACGGGGCGGGGAAGACGACGACGATCGGCGTGCTCACCACGCGGGTGCGCAAGACCGCGGGCCGGGCGACCGTGGCCGGCATCGACGTCGCGACCGACCCGGTCGCGGCCCGGTCGGTGCTCGGCGTCGTCCCCCAGCGCCCCAACCTCGACCGCTCCCTCGACGCCAAGGCCAACCTCGTCTGGCACGCCGCGTACCACGGGGTGCCGCGGGCCGAGCGCGGTCCGCTCGCCGACGAGCTGCTCGAGCGGATGGGGCTCACCGACAAGGCGAAGACCAACCCCGACGAGCTCTCCGGCGGGCAGGCCCAGCGGCTGATCATCGCCCGCGGGCTCATGCACGACCCGCAGGTGCTCTTCCTCGACGAGCCCTCCACCGGCCTCGACCCGCAGGCGCGGCTCTTCGTCCACGACCGGGTCGCCGAGCTCGCCGCGGGCGGGGTCACCGTCGTGCTGACCACCCACGACATGGACGAGGCCGCGAAGCTCTCCGACCGGGTCGGCATCGTCGACCACGGCCGGCTGCTCGCCCTCGACACCCCGGCCGCGCTCGTCGCGGGACTGTCGGGGTCGGCGACGGTGGACCTCGACGTCGTCGGGAGCGATCCCGGCACGCTGCGCGACCGGCTCTCGGGCGTCCGGGGCATCGCGGGAGCCGAGGTGCTCGACGACGGGCCGGCGACGGCGAGGATGCGCGTCCGCGTCGACGGGGAGGCCGGCGCCGCCCTCCCGGGGCTGCTGGACGAGGTCGTCGCCGCGGGCGGACGGGTCCTCGACGTGGCCCTCGGCGAGCCGACCCTCGAGGACGTCTTCATCGACCTGACCGGCCGGGGGCTGCGATGACCATCACGACGACGACCGCCACCGGACTCCGGCGCGTCGCCACCGGCCGCGCCTTCCTCGGGGTGCTCGGCCGCGACGTCGCCGTCACCGGCCGGGAGTTCGGCAGCTTCCTGTCGCAGGTCCTGGTGCAGCCGTTCTTCCTGCTGTTCGTGTTCGGGAAGGTGCTGAGCCAGCTCGGCTACATCGCGCCCGGCTACGCGCAGCTGCTGCTCCCCGGCCTGCTCGCGCTGAACGCCTTCCTCGTCGCGGTGCAGGCCGTCGCGCTGCCCCTGGTGATCGACTTCAGCTTCACGAAGGAGATCGAGGACCGCCTGCTCGCGCCCCTGTCGACACGGATGGTGGCCGTCGAGAAGATCGTGTTCGGGGCGGTGCGGGGCATGATCGGCTCGCTGGTGATGATCCCGGTCGGCTACCTGGTCCTCGACAAGGTCACGTGGAACGTCGCCGGGCTGCCGGTCTCGGCCGTGCTGCTCGTGCTCGGGGCGCTCGCCGGAGGGGCGGCCGGGCTCGTCATCGGCACCGCGGTGTCCCCGCGGCGGATCAACATCGTCTTCGCGGTGGTCATCACGCCGCTGCTGTTCACCGGCTCGACGCAGTTCCCGTTCCTGCAGATCTCCTCGCTGCGGTGGTTCCAGGTGATCTGCGCGCTGAACCCGATCACCTACGTCTCCGAGGGTCTGCGGGGCGCCCTGACCCCGCAGATCCCGCACCTGCCGACGTGGGTCTGCCTCGGGGCGCTGGTGCTGTCGTGCCTGCTCTTCGGGGCGATCGGCATCCAGGGCTTCGTCCGCCGAGCGCTGGACTGACCCACGCTCCGCAGGGCATCCTCCGTACGTCACGCCGTCCTTGGTCCGTTCGGGGGGCTCGCCGGCGAGGCGGTGGTGACCCTGGGGGGTGGGGCGACATGGCGTCGGAGACCGATCGGGCCGAGGTGCGGAGCACCGGCGAGCGCGCCGAGCGGGACGGGGCCGGCACGGTCGGTGTGCCGGAACCACGAGCCGCCGACGACGCGCCGACCGGCGAGGTGTCGCTGGGGGCCTGGCGCGAGCGCGGCGGTGCCCGGGACGACGGCGGCACGGCCGAGCACCCGGAGCGCGACCCCGCCTCCGAGCACGACGAGGTCCCCGGGCACGACGAGATCCCTGAGCACGGCGAGGCCGACCAGGACGACCTCGACGGCGGGCCACTGCGCGGCGACGTCCTCGGCCGCATCGCCGGCGCGACGACCGCGATCCTCGCCACCACCGACCGCGACGGCGTCGGGGACGTCAGCGTCCTCGCCGGGGCACGGTGCTTCCTGCGGGTGCTCGACCGTGACCGCTTCGCCTTCCCGGACACCGGGACCGAGGCGGCGACGGCGGCCCGCGCGAACCTGGCCGAGACCCCCGCCGTCGCGATGCTGCTCCTGGTCGGCGGCACCCGCCGCGCCCTGCACGTCAACGGCACCGCCCGCGTCGTGCCCGCCGCCGAGCTGCGCGCCGAGGACCCGACCGTGCCCGAGGCCCCGGTGCCCGGGGAGCCCACCGACGTGTGGGTGGTCGTCGAGGTCGGCGACCTCTATCCCCTCGACGGCGAGGACGCCCCGGTCCTGGGCGGCCCGCGGCCGACGCCGGCGCCCGCACCGGCGGGTGCATCGATCCGGGGACGGACGGTGGCCGCGGCGCTCGTCGCCGTCGCGCTGATCGCCATGGTCGGCATCGCGGCGGTCGTCGTCGCGCAGCGCCCCTCGGCCCCGGCGGCCGCGCCGGCCCCCGCCCCCGTGGTCGACCCCGGCCCGACCGGTCCGCCGACCCTGCGCGGCCAGGTCACCGAGGTCCGTGACCCCTCGACCGTGGTCGTCGACGTGGCCGGGCGGCCGGTGTCCGTGGCGATCGTCGGGATCGACGCCGCCACCGTCCCGGCCTGCGCCCGGACCGAGTCGCTGGACTTCGCGCGCCGCACCCTGCAGGGCCAGACCGTGACCCTGGTGCCGGACCCGACGCTCCCGGTGCAGCCGGGCGTCACCCGCGCCTACGCGGTGCTCGGCAGCCAGCTCTCCTACACCGACGCCGCGATCCGGGGCGGCCACGCCCCGGCGGCGGGCCTGTCGCAGTACGGCTCGGTGTACGACGACGAGCAGCGCGACGCGAAGGACGCCGGGGTCGGCATGTGGGGCCCGCCCTGCGTGGGCTGACGGCGTCGCCAGCGACAGCATCACAGCCCACCGAGGTGAGCACGTGCAGCCACACCGGCAGCCGCCGCCACGTCCGCACCCCGGTGATCGCCACGCGACCACACTCGCCGTCGGGAGGCCCCCGGGACG
>JAICLN010000176.1 GCA_025925615.1 Actinomycetospora sp.
AGGAAGGTCTCGACCCCCCACGACATCGACAGCTGGGAGCGGACCTTCGCCTCGGGGGTGAACGCCAGCACGGGGACGCGGCCGCGGTAGCGCGACGCGCGCCGTGCGGAGTCGCCGGACTGGGTGAACGCCACCAGGTACTTGGCGTTCATCCGGTCGGCGACCTCGGCGGCCGCCTTGGCGATGACGCCGCCGCGGGTCAGCGGCTGCCAGTCGATGGCCGCCATGCTGGCGAGCTCGTGGCCCTCGGTGGACCCGATGATCCGGGCCATCGTCTCCACCGTCTCGATCGGGTAGTCGCCGACCGAGGTCTCCCCCGAGAGCATCACCGCGTCGGCGCCGTCGAGCACGGCGTTCGCGACGTCGGAGGCCTCCGCCCGGGTCGGGCGGTAGTTGTGGATCATCGACTCGAGCATCTGCGTCGCGACGATCACCGGCTTGGCGTTCTCCCGCGCGATCTGCACCGCGCGCTTCTGCACCAGCGGGACGTCCTCGAGGGCCAGCTCCACGCCGAGGTCACCGCGCGCCACCATGATCGCGTCGAACGCCAGCACGATCGCCTCGAGCGCGTCGACCGCCTCCGGCTTCTCGATCTTGGCGATCACGGGCAGGCGGGCGTCGTACTCGTCCATGATCTTGTGGACGAGCTCCGCGTCGGCCGGCGAGCGCACGAACGACAGCGCGATCATGTCGACCCGCAGCCCGAGCGCGAAGCGCAGGTCGGCCTCGTCCTTCTCGCTCATCGCCGGGACCGAGACGACGGTGCCGGGCAGCGAGATCCCCTTGTGGTCCGAGACCCGGCCGCCCTCGACGACGCGGCACACCACGTCGCGCCCTTCGATGTCGGTGACCTCGATCGAGACGTTGCCGTCGTCGATGAGCAGCGACTCGCCGGGCCGGACGTCGTCGGCGAGCCCGGCGTAGGTCGTGGACACGCGGTCGTGCGTGCCCTCGACGTCGTCGGTGGTGATCCGGACGGTCTCGCCCGTGGCCCAGATCTGCGGGCCGTCCGCGAAGGTGCCGAGCCGGATCTTCGGACCCTGCAGGTCGGCGAGGATGCCGACGGCCCGGCCCTCGGCGTCCGCGGCCGCGCGCACCCGCTGGTAGATCTCCTGGTGCTGGGAGTACTCGCCGGGGGAGAAGTTGAGCCGGGCGACGTCCATCCCGGCTCGGACGAGGGCCCGGATCCGCTCCGGGGAGGACGTCGACGGGCCCAGGGTGCAAACGATCTTGGCGCGACGGCTCACGCCGCCATCGTACGGCGGGCTGCACCGATCCAGGAGGCCCGGGACACCGGACTCAGGGGCATCCCTCGATCTCCCCGCCGCGAGGGCCCGGACCGACCGTCCGGCCCTCCGGACGTGCCCCGACTACGGTGGGTGGCGTGGCGGCGTCGCACGGAGACCGGGAGGTGGACTCCGGCAGCCGCTGGCGGGTCCCGCACGGGCTCGACGTGGCCGCGGGCCTGGCGTGGCGCCTGCTGCTGATCGTCGCCGCCGCCTCCGTCGTGATCTACCTGGCGGCGACCTTCTCCGTGGTCCTCGTCCCGGTGGTCCTGGCACTCATCGCCGCCTCGCTGCTCGCACCCGAGGCCCACCTCATGAGCACGCACGTGCGCTGGATGCCGCACGCGGTGGCCACGGCGATCGTCGTCGTCGGCGGCCTCGCGATCGTCGGCGGCGTGTTCACCGGCGTCGTGTTCGCCTTCATCTCCGGGCTCCCGGAGATCACCAGCCAACTGACGAACAGCCTCTCGGAGATCCAGGCCTGGGTCCGCACCGGCCCGCTGGGACTGGACAACGAGCAGTTCACCGCCATCGGCGACCAGATCCTCGCGGGCGTCCGCCAGAGCCAGAGCACCATCGCGTCCAGCACGCTCACCGCGGTGAGCACCGTCGGCGAGCTGTTCACCGAGGGCCTGCTCGCCCTGTTCACCCTGATCTTCCTCATCCACGACGGCGGGTCGATCTGGCGCTTCCTGCTCGGTGCGGTCCCCCGACGGGTGCGCGGGCGCGCCGACCTCGCGGGGCGCCGGGCCTTCGCCTCCCTCGTCGGCTACACCCGCGCGATCGTCGTCGTGGCGTTCATCGACGCCGTGACGGCCGGCCTGGGCCTCTGGCTGATCGGGGTGCCGCTGGCCGTCCCGCTCGCGGCGTTGATCTTCTTCGGGGCGTTCGTCCCGACCGTCGGCGCCGTCGTCTCCGGCGCCGTCGCCGCGCTGGTCGGCCTCGTCACCGGCGGGGTGACCGACATGCTGCTGGTCATCGTGCTGCTGCTCGCCGTCCAGAACCTCGAGGGCTACATCCTCCAGCCGCTGTTCCTCGGCCGGTCGATCAAGCTCCACCCGCTCGCGGTGGTCCTGCCCATCGCGTGCGGGCTCGTCGTCGCCGGCATCCCCGGGGCGCTGCTCGCCGTGCCGCTGGTGACGGTCCTCGACGCCGGGCTCCGGTCCCTGACCCGGCCCTCCGACGCCGAGGTCGACCCCGCCACCATCAACCCGCTCGACCCGCGCTCGGCGCGCCCCGAGTACGCCGACCCGGTGGTCTCGGTGGTGCCCGAGGAGTCCTAGTCGGCCGAGGGGAACACCGGGGCCCGCTTCTCCCGCAGCGCCGCCGCGCCCTCGCGGACGTCGGGCCCCATGAAGCAGAGCATCTCGTAGGCCGCGGACTGGTCGAACGTCGGACCGGCCGAGCGCAGCCAGCTGTTGAGCGAGCGCTTGGTCAGCCGGATCGCCTGCTGCGAGCCGGTGCCCAGGACGTCGGCGACCCGCAGCGACTCGTCGAGGACCTGGTCGCGCGGGAGCGCCTTGGCGACCATGCCGAGCCGCTCGGCCTCCGCGCCGGTCACCATCTCGCCGGTGAGCAGGTAGTAGCGGGCCTTCGCCATCCCCGCGAGCAGCGGCCAGATGATGGCCGCGTGGTCGCCCGCGGAGACCCCGAGCTTGACGTGGCCGTCACCGAGCTTGGCGTCCTCGGCGCAGATCGCGATGTCGGCGAGCAGCGCGATCACCACGCCCGCCCCGACGGCGACCCCGTTGATGGCCGAGACGATCGGCTTCTCGCAGTTGATGATGTTGTAGACGAGGTCGCTCATCTCGTTGAGCATGTGCGTGACGCGCTCGTGGTCGCCCGCGAGGCGCTCGACCATCGCGAGGTCGCCGCCGGCGGAGAACGCCTTGCCCGCCCCGGTGATGACGGCGACGCGGGTCTCCGGGTCCGCCGACACGTCCCGCCACACCCGGGCCAGCTCGCCGTGGAGCTGCTCGTCGGTGGCGTTGTACTTCTCGGGGTTGTTGATCGTGATGAGCAGGACGCCGTGGTCGCGCCGCTCGAAGATCAGCTGCTGGTAGTCGTCGAACGTCATGCTCAGCTCCTCGTCGTCGTGGACTCTCGGACGGTCTCGAACAGGCCTGCGGCGTCGTCCTCGACGGCCTGAGCCTGGGCGCGGTAATGAATCTTCTTGCCGGTCGCGGTGAGCGGGAGGCCGTCCACGAACCGGTACGCGCGTGGCCGCTTGTACGGCGCGAGCATCCCGTGGGTGCGGCAGTGCGCCTCGCACTCGGCCGCGGTCAGGGCCGGGTCGCCGCGCACGACGTAGGCCACCACCCGCTGGCCCCACCGTGCGTCGGGCACCCCCACCACCAGCGAGTCGACGACACCGGGGTGGGAGTTGAGGGCCTCCTCCACCTGTACGGGGTGCACGTTCTCCCCGCCGGAGAGGAGCATGTCGTCCTTGCGGCCGACGATCGTGACGAACTCCTGGGCGTCCCAGGTCGCGAGGTCACCGAGGTGGGTCCAGCCGTCGTGGAACTTCTCCGCCTCCTGGGCGGGAGCGTTGACGTAGGCGTAACCGGCCTTCGGCGACGACACGATCACCTCGCCGACCTCGGTCCCGTCCTTGGCGACCATCTCGTCCGGGCGCCCGGGGCGGTCGTCGGGGATCCGGACCACCCGCACGTCGTCGTCGGTCGAGGCACGGCCCGCCGCCCCGGCGTGCTCGGGCAGGTCGACCGGGCGCAGGAAGGTGTTCCAGAAGGTCTCCGTGGTCCCGTACCCGTTGAAGATCCGCGGCGTGAGGACCTCCTGGTAGTGCAGGCACGCCTCGCGCTCCAGCGGCGCGCCCATGGTCACGATGCCGCGCAGCGTCGACAGGTCCCGCGGGCGGTCGGACTGCGCGCGAGCGAGCATGGCGAGGTTGGTGGGGGCGCCGACGAGGTGGGTCAGGCCGCGCTCGGCGACGAGGTCGAGGCACCGCACGGGGTCGAAGGCCCGCATCGGGACGACCTCGGCGCCGACGTAGAACGCCGGGTTCGGGCCGCCGGAGTAGAGCCCGCCGCGGTGGAACCACGGGGTCATGTTGAGCGTGCGGTCCTCGGGGGTGAGCGGGAAGTGCATGATCACGTCGTGGGCGCTGAACACCTCCACCATGCTGTTCAGCGGGACGCCCTTGGGCATGCCCGTGGTCCCGGAGGTGTAGAGCCGGGTCGTCTCGTCGTAGACGCCGCGGTCGACGGGCCCGGGTGCGCCGTGGGGCACCACGAGGTCCTCCAACCGCACCGCGCCCGGGAGCGGGGCGGCGAGGCCGACGGCGGCCACGGTCGCCGGTCGGTGCGTGGCGCGCTCGAGGGCGGCGGTGACCTGCGGCTCCAGGTCGGTGTCGTAGACGAACACCCGGGGCTCGCTGTCCTCGAGGACGTAGGCGGTCTCCCCCGGCGCGAGCCGGAAGTTCAGCGGCGACCCGACCGCGCCGCAGACCTGCGTGGCGAGATAGAGCTGCGCGAACTCGGGGCCGTTGAACAGCTGGTAGGCGACGACGTCGCCGGGGCCGACGCCCGCCTGCTGCAGGCCCGTGGCGAGGGCGTCGACGCGGGCGGCGAGCTCGGCGTAGGTCCAGCTCCGGCCGGTCGCCGGGTCGCTCATCGCGACCCGGCCGGCGAAGCGGCGGGCGACGCGCCGGAACCCCGCGACGTAGGTGAACTCCCGTTCGAAGAACGCGCGGTAGGCGCTCGGGTCGTAGGTGAACATGCCGACCTCCTCGTCGATGTGCTCGGGCGGCTCAGGGACGCCGTCGAGGGTGATCTCGGCCTGGATCGACGCTCGCATACCGAGCTCGGGCCCGGGCCTGCTCGTACCAGTCGGCGATCGAGGGCCGGATGCGGTCGTCGACGAAGGCGCGCACCTGATCGCGCCACACACGCTCGTCGGGCGTGAGGAGGTCGTCGAGGCCGAGGTAGTCGTGCGCGAGGTCGGTCATCACGGTCCCCGGCTCAGCTCATCGACAGGCCGCCGCTGACGCTGACGGTCTGTCCGGTGATGAAGGAGGCCTCGTCGGAGGCGAGGAACGACACGGCGTTCGCGATGTCGGCGGGCTGGGCGAGTCGGCGCAGCGGGATCGCGCGGATCAGGCCGTCACGCAGCTTGTCGTTGCCCTCGACGACCGAGGCGAACAGGGCGGTGTCGGTCGGGCCGGGGCACACGCAGTTCGCGCGGACCTGGTGGCGGGCCATCTCGCGGGCGGTCGTCTTCGTGAAGGAGATGACGCCGCCCTTCGCCGCGGAGTACACCGCCTCGCCCGACGAGCCGACCCGCGCGGCGTCGGAGGCCAGGTTCACCACGGCACCCCCGCCCTGCTCGGCCATGATCGGTAGGACGGCGCGGGAAGTGTTCAGCACGCCGAACAGGTTGATCGCCATGATGCGCTCCCAGTCCGCGGGGTCGGACTCGACGAACGGCCCGACCTTGTCCCAGCCCGCGTTGTTGACCAGCACGTCGATCCGCCCGAACTGCGCCCGCGCCTCGTCGACCATGGCCGCGACCGCGTCGCGATCGGCGACGTCGGTGCGTACGCCGACCGACTTCCCGCCGAGCGCGTCGGCCGTGGCGCGCGCCGTGCCGGCGTCGACGTCGGAGACCACGACGGTGGCCCCTTCCGCGGCGAGCTTCTCGGCGATCGCCCGCCCGATGCCCTGACCGGCCCCGGTCACGATCGCGGTCCTGTCCTCGAGCCGTCCCATGTGTGTCCCGCTCCTTCGCGTGTGGTGTGGGTCAGGGCGCCAGGGAGCGGCCGAGCCGCTGCCGGGCGATGACGAGCTTCATGATCTGGGCGGTGCCGTCGCCGATCTGCAGGCCGAGCACGTCGCGCAGGCGCTGCTCGTGGGGCAGATCGGTGCGGTAGCCGTACTGCCCGTGGAGCAGCAGGCACTGGGTGATGACGTCGTAGGCGGTCTTCGGCGCCCACCACTTGGCCATGGCGGCCTGGGACGTGTGGGGCAGACCGGCGTCCTTGAGCCACAGGGTCTGCAGGCACAGCAGCCGGGCCGCGGCGAGCAGGGTCTCCGCCTCGGCGAGCGGGAAGGCGACGCCCTGGTTGGTCGACAACGGCCGGTCGAACGAGGTGCGTTCGCCGACGTAGGACCACGTCTCGTCGAGGCTCTGGGCCGCCGCGCCCACGCACTGCAGGCCGATGAGGGCCCGGCTGAAGTCGAAGCCCGTCATGACCTGGCCGAAGCCGCGCCCCTGCTCGCCGAGGAGGTTCTCGGTCGGGATGCGGACCCCGTCCAGGTGCGCCGCGCCCCGTCCGACGGCGGTGGTCCCCATGTCGGGGTAGGGCTCGCGGGTGACCCCGGCGGCGTCGAGCGGGACGAGGAAGGCGCTGATGTCCTTCCCGCGCTGGTCGGACGGCCCGGTGCGCGCGAACACCACCACGGCCGCCGCGTCGTGGGCGAACGAGAGCGACTTGACGCCGTCGAGCACCCAGTCGTCGCCGTCGCGCCGCGCGGTCAGCCTCGGCACCCCGGCGTCGGACCCCGCGTGCGGCTCGGTCAGGCCGATGCCGACGATCTCCTCTCCGCGGCAGATGCGCGGCACCCAGGTCCGCGCCAGCTCCGGCGTCGCGTTCCCCGCGAGGATCTGTCCGACGAGGGAGCCGACGACCTGCAGGTAGGCGACGTTGATGTCGCCGCGCCCGATCTCCTCGGTGACGACCCCCGCCGTCACGCGGTCGGCGCCCGCCCCACCCAGCTCGACCGGCAGCTCGGGCGCGATGAGCCCCAGCGCTCCGATCTCGCGCCGCAGCTCCGGCTCGATCCGCCCGGCCCGCTCCCGCTCCCGGTAGCCGGGCAGGAGCTGGGACTCGGCGATCGTGCGGGCACGGTCCCGCGCCGAGCGCTGCTCCTCGGTGAGCTCGAAGTCCATCCCGACACCTCCTGGCGACCTCTCGAGGGAAGCAAGGTTTGACCCCAGAGTCAATAGCATTGGTCGAAGTTTGACGGTATGGTCAGAGACGTGAACCGGGTCCAGCGCAAGCGCGACGAGCGGGTGCGGCGGATCGTCGCGACCGCCGCCGAGCTGTTCGGCGAGCGCGGGTACGACGGGACGGCCCTCGAGGATGTCGCCGAGCGCCTCGACGTCACCAAGGGCTCGCTGTACTACTACTTCGCCGGCAAGGACGAGCTGGCGGCCGCGGCCATCGAGACCCTGGGCAGCGACTGGACGGCCCGGCTCGAGGAGATGCCCGCCACGGGCCCGTCCGCCGAGCGGCTGCGCGCCCTGTTGCGCGAGCACATCGCGATCGCCGTGCGCGAGTACCCGGCGGCGCTGCGCCTCTTCCTCGTCCCGGACTCCTGGCCCGACGCGCTCCGGGCCCGCATCCGGGAGCTCCGCGCCCGCCACGACCTGGTGTTCCGGCGGGTGATCCGGGAGGGGGTCGCGGCCGGGGAGCTCGCCGTCGTGGACGAGGACGCGACGCTGCAGGCGCTGCACGCGGCGATGAGCCAGGCACCGCTGTGGTGCTCCCACCTCGCGGGGGACGCGCAGGACCGGGCGATGGACGACCTCGCGGACACCCTGATGAAGCTCGTTCGCGCGTAGCGCACGCACGAGAGCGTCAGCTCAACTCGCCGACGTCACCCGGTACACGTCGTAGACGCCCTCGACGTTGCGGACCACGCGAAGCACGTGCCCGAGGTGCTTGGGGTCGCCCATCTCGAAGCTGAACCGGCTCACCGCGACGCGGTCCCGCGACGTCGTCACCGACGCGGAGAGGATGTTGACCTTCTCGTCGGCGAGCGCCTTGGTGATGTCGGAGAGCAGGCGGTGCCGGTCGAGGGCCTCGACCTGGATCGCCACGAGGAACACCGCCGTCGACGACGACGCCCAGCTCACGTCGACGAGGCGCTCCGGCTCCGAGCGCAGGTCGTCGGCGTTCGTGCAGTCGGTCCGGTGCACCGAGACGCCGCCACCGCGGGTGACGAAGCCGAGGATCTCGTCACCGGGCACCGGGGTGCAGCAGCGGGCGAGCTTGATCCAGAGCTCGGCGGAGTCGTCCCCGCCGCCGTCGACACCGTTGATCACCACGCCGACGTCGCCGGTGCCGCGGCGGCGCTGGACCGTCGACGGGGTCGCGCGGTCGGCGAGCTCGTCCTCGTTCTGCTCGACGCCGCCGAGCAGGGCGACCAGGCGCTGCACCACGTGGCGGGCGGAGACGTGGTGCTCCCCCACCGCCGCGTAGAGGGCCGAGACGTCCATGTAGTGCAGCTCGCGGGCCAGCGCGCCCATCGAGTCGGCCGAGACCAGGCGCTGCAGCGGCAGCCCGGTGCGGCGCGCCTCGCGGGTGATGGCCTCCTTGCCGCCCTCGATCGCCTCCTCGCGGCGCTCCTTCG
>JAICLN010000179.1 GCA_025925615.1 Actinomycetospora sp.
CGCGGATCGGGCAGTCAGCCCGTGGCCACCACCATGGCGTTGGTGCGGCTGGTCAAGGAGCTCACGCGCGACGACGAGATCGGCAAGCGGATCGTCCCGATCATCCCCGACGAGGCCCGCACGTTCGGGATGGACTCGTTCTTCCACAACCTGAAGATCTACAACCCGTTGGGCCAGCGCTACACGTCGGTGGACGCGGACCAGCTCCTGGCCTACCGGGAGTCCGAGACCGGACAACTGCTGCACGAGGGCATCAACGAGGCCGGGTCGGTCGGCTCGTTCACCGCGGTCGGGACGTCGTACGCCACCCACGGCGAGACCATGATCCCGATCTACATCTTCTACTCGATGTTCGGCTTCCAGCGCACCGGCGACGGCCTCCTGGCGGCCGCCGACCAGATGACGCGCGGGTTCCTGCTGGGCGCGACGGCGGGTCGCACGACGCTCGTCGGGGAGGGCCTGCAGCACAACGACGGGCACTCGCACCTGCTCGCGGCGACCAACCCCGCCGTGGTCGCCTACGACCCGGCGTTCGCCTTCGAGATCGGCCACATCGTCCGCGACGGCCTCGAGCGGATGTACGGGGAGGAGTCCGACGGCGACGCGGGCGCGACGCCGGCCCACCGCGACCCCAACGTCATGTACTACCTGACCGTCTACAACGAGCCCTACCGCCAGCCCGCCGAGCCCGACGGGCTCGACGTCGACGGCCTGCTCCGTGGCCTCTACCGCTACGCCCAGGCCCCCGGCGGCCCCGGTCCGCGCGCCCAGATCCTCGCCTCCGGCGTCGCGATGCCGTGGGCGCAGAAGGCCCAGGAGATGCTCGCGGGCGAGTGGGGCGTGCAGGCGGACCTGTGGTCGGCCACGTCGTACGGCGAGATGCGCCGCGACGGCGTCGAGTGCGAGCGCCACAACCAGGCCCACCCCGACGACGAGCCGCTCACGCCGTTCGTGACGACGGCGCTGTCGGACGCGGCGGGACCGGTGGTCGCGGTGTCGGACTGGATGCGCGCCGTCCCGGACCTCATCCGCCCGTGGGTGCCCGGGGACTACACGACGCTGGGCACCGACGGGTTCGGGCTCTCCGACACCCGGCCGGCCACCCGGCGCCACTTCGGGGTCGACGCGGAGAACATCGTCGTCGCGGTCCTGGCCGCGCTGGCCCGCCGCGGCGAGGTCGACCAGTCCACCGTGAGCGACGCGGCCGGCCGCTACCAGATCGACGACCCACAGGCCGCCGGCCCGCAGGAGTCGGACAGCGGGGTGTCGTGACCTCGCGGTGACTTTTCCGGGTTCGGGGCTGGCCTCAGCGCCCAGGAGTGGCGCTAGGCTGTCGCCGACCGCGTGGTCGTCCTCGTAGCCAACGGGGGGCTGGGCGGCTCCGGCGGTTGGAGTACATCGCTCCGGCGGCGGCTTGAAGGCTGGGGGAAGGAAGAAACCCCCGGGACATCGGTATGAGGAGCAGGAATGGCAGAAGGCACCGTCAAGTGGTTCAACAGCGAGAAGGGCTTCGGCTTCCTCGCTCCCGACGGTGGTGGCGCTGACGTCTTCGTCCACTACTCGGCAATCCAGTCTCGCGGCTTCCGGACGCTGGACGAGGGTCAGCGCGTCTCGTTCGACGTCGAGCAGGGCCAGAAGGGCCTGCAGGCCGTTCAGGTCACGCCGCTGTAAGCAGCGCACACGTCACAGGGGGCGGGGCCCTTGATCGGAGGACGGCCATGGCGGGCTCACGCGGGGGCACGGTGTCCGAGGCGACCCTGCGCCGCCTCGAGCTCGCGACCGGCGGCGTGGCCGGGGCCGGGGTCGCGGAGATGTCCGCCCGGCTGCCGTGGTTCGCCCGCCTGACCGCCGACCAGCGCGCCGGCGTCCTCATGGTCACCCAGACCGGCGCCGCCAACTTCGTGACGTGGCTGCGGGACCCCGACGCGACGCCCCGGCTGACCGCCGAGGCGTTCCGCAGCGCCCCGCCCGACCTCGCCCGCCGCATGACGCTGCGCCAGACCGTCGAGCTCGTCCGCATCGCCACCGAGGTGTTCGAGGAGCGCATCCCCGCGCTCGGCGCCGACCGGGCCGAGCGGGCCATGCTCGTGACGGCGGTGCTGCGGTTCGGCCGCGAGGTCGCCTTCGCGGCGGCAACGGTGTACGCCTCGGCCGCCGAGTCGCGAGGGGCCTGGGACGCCCGGCTCGAGGCCCTCGTCGTCGACGCCGTCGTCCGCGCCGACCGCGACTCCGAGGGCGCGCTGCTCTCCCGCGCCTCCGCGCTGGGGT
The DNA here is from genome assembly GCA_025925615.1 of Actinomycetospora sp. GTDB lineage: Bacteria > Actinomycetota > Actinomycetes > Mycobacteriales > Pseudonocardiaceae > Actinomycetospora. The sequence goes on from JAICLN010000179.1 coordinate 2,269, forward strand.
GGGACCCCAAGGCCCGCGCACTCGCTCTCGTCGGGGACCCGCCCCCGCAGGACGACCCGACGCGCCCACCCGGCTCGGACCCGCTGCACGCCGTGCGCCGCGCCGCCTACCGCGCCGGCGTCTCGGTCCTGCTGGGCGCGCACGGGTCGCACCTGGTCATGATCATGTCGCTCGCCGAGGCCCGCGACGACGAGGCGGCGGACGGCGGTCCCGACGACGAGGCCCGGGGCACCGACCTCACGCGCGGCGAGTCCAAGGCCGCCCTCGCGCTCGCCGACGCCTTCGGCCCGGGACCCGTCGTCGCGGGACCCGTCGTCGCCGGCCTCCTCGACGCCCACCACTCCGCGGTGCGCGCGCTCGCCGGGCACCGCGCCGTGGCCGCGTGGCCCGGGGCCCCCCGCCCGGTGTCCGCCGACGACCTGCTCCCCGAGCGGGTGCTCGCCGGTGACGCGTCCGCCGTCGAGCAGTTGATCCGCGACGTGGCCCGCCCGTTGCGGGAGGCGGGGGGCTCGCTCGTCGAGACCGTCGAGTCCTACCTCGACCACGCCGGCGTGCTCGAGGCCTGCGCCCGCTCACTCTTCGTCCACCCCAACACCGTCCGGTACCGGCTGCGTCGAGTGGCCGACCTCACCGGCGCCCACGCCGCCGACGCGCGTGGGTCACGGTTGTTGCACATGGCCATCGCTCTGGATCGGTTGCGAACGACCGGCGCGTCCCCGGAGTCGACGACGAGGCGCTGACCTGCGGCGATACCGGCAGCTGCGGTCACGTCGGCCCCTGCTCGGCGTCTCGACCGATTCCGTCCCCGCAGCGTGTTTGCTCCCACAGTTGTAGGAACCCCACAACGAACCCTGACCAGGATTCGTCACCGCGGCGCCTGCTCCGCGCAACCCGCACGTGATGGGGTACGGAGCGTGATCGCGATCCTCGCGCCCGGTCAGGGCGCCCAGAAGCCGGGAATGCTCTCGCCCTGGCTGGAGCGCCCCGGAGCCCGGGAACGGCTGGCGGCGTTCTCCGAGGCGGCCGGGCTCGACCTCGAGCAGCTGGGTACCGAGGCCGACGCCGAGGCGATCGCGGACACCGCGGTCACGCAGCCGCTCCTGGTCGCCTCCGCGCTGCTCTCCGGTGAGGCACTGCTCTCCGAGCTGGCCGGAGACGCAGCGGAGCGGAGCTCGACCCCTCGAGACCGCGTGGCCTCCCTACCCGAGGGCACCACGGTCGCCGGGCACTCCGTCGGCGAGCTCGCCGCCGCCGCGCTCGCGGGCGTGCTGACCGCCGAGAAGGCGGTCGCCCTCGCGGCCGTGCGCGGCAAGGAGATGGCCTCGGCCTGCGCGGTCGAGCCGACCTCGATGGCCGCGATCCTCGGCGGCGACGAGGACACGGTGCTGGCGGCCCTCGCCGACCACGACCTCGAGCCCGCCAACCGCAACGGCAGCGGCCAGATCGTCGCGGCCGGGCGCACCTCCGACGTCGAGACCCTCGTCGCCGAGCCGCCCGAGGGGGCCCGGGTCCGCCCGCTCGCCGTCGCCGGCGCCTTCCACACCCGCTTCATGGAGCCCGCGGAGAAGGCCCTGTCGGCCTGGGTCGGCGAGCACCGTGACGAGCTCGCCCCCGCCGACCCGGTGCTCGCCCTGCTCTCGGACGCCGACGGCGCCGTCGTGACGTCCGGGACCGAGATGCTCGACCGCCTCGTCGCGCAGGTGACGCTCTCGGTCCGCTGGGACGCGTGCCTGGACACCCTGCGCGAGCACGGCATCACCGGCGCCGTCGAGCTCACGCCGGCCGGGACGCTGACCGGGATGGTCAAGCGCCAGATCAAGGGAACCGCCACCGTGAACGTCTCCGAGCCCGACCACCTCGCGGCGGCCGTCGACCTCCTGCGGGGGCAGTGATGGCCCTGCGCACCGCCATCCGCCAACCTGAGCCCATCGCCGGCGCCCGCCTCCTCGGGCTGGGCAGCTCGCAGCCCGACCGCATCGTCACCAACGACGAGCTCGCGCAGCGGGTGGAGACCAACGACGAGTGGATCCGCAGCCGCGTCGGGATCGCCGAGCGCCGCTTCGCCGCCGAGTCGGACTCCGTCGTCTCCATGGGCGCGGACGCCGGCTCGAAGGCCCTCGCCGACGCCGGCCTCTCCCCCACCGACCTCGACGGGGTCATCGTCGCGACCTGCACGATGCCGACCCCGATCCCCAACGCGGCCGCCCAGCTCGCCGACCGGATCGGCGTCAACGGCATCGGCGCGATGGACATCAACACCGCGTGCGCCGGGTTCTGCTACGGCACCGGCGTCGCCGCAGACATGATCCGCACCGGCACCGCCCGCCACGTCCTCGTCGTCGGCTCGGAGAAGCTCTCCGACTGGCTCGACATGGACGACCGCTCGACCTGCATCATCTTCGCCGACGGCGCCGGCGCGGCGGTGCTCGGTCCGGCGGAGAGCGCCGACGACGTCGGGGTCGGCCCGGTCGCGTGGGGCGCCGCGGGCGACCTCGTGTCGACCATCGGCATCGACGAGAAGAACTTCCTGCGCCAGGAGGGCCAGGCGGTGTTCCGCTGGGCCACCACCAAGATCGCGCCGGTCGCCATGGCGGCCCTCGACAAGGCCGGCCTGACCCCCGCCGACATCGACGTGCTGGTCCCCCACCAGGCCAACCTGCGCATCGTCGAGGCCATCGCGAAGAAGCTGCGCTCCGAGGGGGCGCGGGACGACCTCGTCGTCGCCGACGACATCGTCCACTCCGGCAACACGTCCTCCGCCTCGATCCCGATGGCGATCGACCACATGCGTGGAGCGGGCCGGGTCCGCTCCGGCGACGTGGCGCTCATCGTCGGTTTCGGCGCCGGCCTGTCGTACGGCGGCCAGGTCGTTGTGCTCCCCTAACGTTCCCGCACACCGATACCCCTGATGGAAAGGAGCCTCGTGGCTTCCAAGGAAGAGATCCTCCCCGACCTCGCGAGCATCGTCGAGGAGGTGGCCGGCGTCGACGCCTCCGAGGTGACCCCGGAGAAGTCGTTCGTCGACGACCTCGACATCGACTCGCTCTCCATGGTCGAGATCGCGGTCCAGGCCGAGGACAAGTTCGGGGTCAAGATTCCGGACGACGAGCTCGCGAAGCTCACCACCGTGTCCGACGCCGTCGACTACATCTCCTCGCACTCGTGAGCGCCGCCGGCCAGGGGGTCGTCGTCACCGGGATGGGCGCGACGACCCCGCTCGGCGGAGACGTGACGACCACCTGGGACGGTCTCCTGGCCGGCGCCAGCGGGACCCGGCCGATCGAGGACGACTGGCCCGCCCGCTTCGAGCTCCCGGTCGACTACGCCTCCCAGCTCGCCGTCGAGCCCTCCGAGATCCTCAAGCGCGTCGAGCTGCGTCGGCTCGACCGCTCCGAACAGGTCGCGATCGTCGCGGCCCGCCAGGCCTGGGAACACGCCGACCTCGGCGACTACCCGGCCACCGAGGGCGGGACGTCGAAGGTGGACGGGCTGCGGCTCGCCGTCGTCGTCGGCACCGGGATCGGCGGCGCGCTGACGCTGCTGGGGCAGGACGACCTGCTCGAGCAGCAGGGGCTGCGCAAGGTCGCGGTCCTGACGATCCCGATGCTCATGCCCAACGGGCCCGCGGCCCACGTCGGGCTCGAGCTCGGCGCGGCCGCCGGCGTCCACGCGCCGGTGTCGGCGTGTGCGTCCGGCGCCGAGGCGATCGCCTGGGGCTGGCGCATGCTGGCCGCGAACGAGGTCGACGTCGTCGTCGCCGGTGGCGCCGAGGCGTGCATCGCGCCGATCACCCTCGCCGGCTTCTGCCAGGCGCGGACCATGGCCACCGGCTGGGAGGACCCCCGGCAGGCGTCGCGGCCTTTCGACACCAAGCGCAACGGCTTCGTGCTCGGCGAGGGCGCGGGCATCGTCGTCCTGGAGCGCGAGGAGTTCGCGACCGCCCGCGGCGCGACGATCCACGGCCGGATCGCCGGCATCGGGACCAGCGCCGACGCGTACCACATCACCGCACCCGACCCCGAGGGCAACGGACAGTCCCGGGCCATCGCGGCGGCCCTGCGCACCGCGGGACTCGAGCCCTCCGACGTCGGGCACGTCAACTGCCACGCGACCTCCACCAACGTCGGTGACGTGGCCGAGACGGTGGCCGTGCGCAAGGCGATCGGCGACCACCCGGTGCTCACCGCACCCAAGGGGTCGCTGGGCCACCTGCTCGGCGCCGCGGGCGCCGTCGAGGCGATCGCGACGATCCTCGCCGTGCGCGAGGGCCTCGTGCCGCCCACGGCGAACCTCACCGAGCTCGACGGCGACGTGGAGCTCGACGTCGTGCAGGGCGAGGCCCGCAAGGTGTCCCTCGACGCCGCGGTCAACGACTCCTTCGGCTTCGGGGGGCACAACGTCGCGCTCGCCGTCACGCCTGCCTGACCCGGCGCCGCGCGCCACGAGGTCGCGTCCCGACGACGCGACCCCCGGACGGTGTGGTCCGCCGACCCGTACCGCACCGCCGACCCTGCTGCCCACCGCTGCGCGCCCGACCGGCGGGGGCGGTCCTCCCGAGGAGTACGCATGACCGCCCTGGACTCCCGTCCGCCCACGTCGCTGCCCGCTCTCGAGGAGCTCGACCCGCGCTCGCCGTACGTGCGGGGGGCGGCGCTGGTCGACGAGGGGACGTTCTCGCCACTGCGCCCGCCGGACTCGTCGGGGGCGATGGCCGCGCACGGGCGCATCGACGGCTCCCGCGTCGTCGTCTACGTGACCGACGGGTCGGTGATGGGCGGGGCGATGGGCTCCGAGGGCTGCCGTCACATCGTCGAGGCCATCGACACCGCATTGCGGCTGCGCTGCCCGGTGATCGGGCTGTGGCACTCCGGCGGGGCCCGGCTGGCCGAGGGCGTCGAGGCGCTCGACGCCGTCGGGCAGGTGTTCGCGGCGATGGTGCGGGCGTCGGGGCGGGTGCCGCAGATCTCGGTCGTGCTCGGCCCGGCTGCGGGAGGCGCGGCGTACGGACCGGCCCTGACCGACCTGGTGATCATGGCGCCGCAGGGCCGCGTGTTCGTCACCGGCCCGGACGTCGTGCGGTCGGTGACCGGCGAGACCGTCGACGCCGAGGGCCTGGGCGGGCAGGACGCGCACGGGCGGCGGTCCGGGGTGGTCCACGTGGTGGCGGACTCCGAGGCCGATGCGCTGGCGCGGTGTCGGCGGCTCACGTCACTGTTCTCGCACCCCGGCTCGTTCGACGTGCGGTCCACGCGGTCGTCGGACCTCCGCGCCCTGTTGCCCGAGGCGAAGAAGCGCGCCTACGACGTGCACCCGCTGCTGCGCGAGCTGCTCGACCCGGCACCGGAGGGCGACTCGCCGTTCGAGGAGCTGCAGCCGCGGTACGCGCCCAACATCGTCACCGGGTTCGGTCGCCTGGGCGGGCGCGCGGTCGGGGTGATCGCGAACAACCCGCTGCGGCTGGGCGGGTGCCTGGACTCGCCGTCGGCGGAGAAGGCGGCCCGGTTCGTGCGGCTCTGCGACGCGTTCGGGATCCCCATGGTCGTGGTGGTCGACGTGCCGGGCTACCTGCCGGGGGTCGGCCAGGAGTGGGACGGCGTGGTGCGGCGCGGCGCCAAGCTGCTGCACGCGTTCGCCGAGGCGGTGGTGCCGCGGGTGACGCTGGTGACCCGGAAGTCCTACGGCGGCGCCTACATCGCGATGAACGCGCGCTCGCTCGGCGCGACCACGGTGCTCGCCTGGCCGGGTGCCGAGGTCGCCGTCATGGGCGCGAAGGCCGCCGTCGGCATCCTGCACCGCAGGAAGCTGGCCGCAGCGCAGCCGCACGAGCGCGAGCCGCTGCACGCGCAGCTCGCCGAGGAGCACGAGCGGATCGCCGGCGGCGTCCACCGGGCCCTGGAGATCGGTGTCGTCGACGAGGTCGTCGAGCCCAGCCGGACCCGCCGCCGGCTGGTTGCCGCCCTGGCGACCGCGCCTCCCGGCCGCGGAGCCCACGGGAACATCCCCCTCTAGCTTTCCGCCCCGGAATGATCAGCGTCGCTGATCATTCCGGGTCCTCCCTCGCGGTCGACGGTGAGGGAGGACCCGGAACGGCGGGGTAGGACGGCGGGTCTCAGGCCGCGACCATCGCTCGCTGATGGTCGGCCACGAGGTCCGGCGTGGGCCGGCGCGCCAGCGCGACCACCCCGGCGGCCAGCAGCACCAGTCCGGCCAGCTGCCCCGACCGGGCCAGCAGCCCCGGCGCCAGGTGCTCGCCGAACGCCAGCGAGGCCACCGCGACCGCCACCACCGGCTCCACCACGGTCAGCGGAGGCA
>JAICLN010000067.1 GCA_025925615.1 Actinomycetospora sp.
ACCGGTTCGTGGCCGCGGGGCGGGGTGCGGAGGCGTCCGGGCTGCCCGAGGGCACCCGGATCGCGCTGCTCGACCGGTTCGGGCTCTTCGGGGTCCGGCTCGCCACCACCCTGCTGCGCCGCGGCGTCGACGACTCGGTCGCGCTGGCCACCGAGCTCGCGCGCCGCAGCGGCCTCGACGAGCTGCGCAGCCTGCTCGAGGAGCGCTTCCTCGCCCGCCGCGACGTCTTCCAGGCCCGGGCGGCCCTGCTCGCCGTCGAGCGGCTCGTCCACCGCGCTCGCAGCGAGGAGTCGGGCCTCGGGGACCGGCGGCCCTCACCGGTCCCGCGGTCCGGACCGTCGCCCGCCGCCGTCACCGGGCTCGCCGCCGAACTGGAACGCGCCCGCTCGGGCGCCCACGAGATCGTCGAGCTGGACCTGCTCACGACGCTGCGGCGCCGGCCCCTCGCGTCGACGCGGCACGGGGCCGGGCTCACCGAGGAGGCCGAGCGGCTGCTCGGCGACCGCGGCCCCTCGGCGACGGCGCGGCTGGGTCTCGACGACGGCGTCTCCGACGGCGAGCTGCGGGCCGTGGCGCTCGCCACCCTCGCCCGCTGGCGGGCCCACGCCGAGGACCCCTTCGCCGACCGGGACACCACCGAGACCGCCCGCGTCGTCGTGCGCAGCGTCGAAGGGCTCCTCGCGACGCGGCCGAGCCCGGTGGCGGTGGGGTAGCCCCACGGAGACCCACCGGACCTGAGCCGCCCCGGCTCACACACGTCCGACCCGCCGACCGCGTCTCGCCTACGATGAAGAGTCGGGTTCGGGCGAGCCGGTGGAGGGAGGTCCGACGACGATGAACAGCGAGGAACGCCGCATCGCGGTCCTGCGCGCGATCGTCGCGGACTTCGTCGCCACCAACGAGCCGGTGGGCTCGAAGGGCATCGTCGACCGGCACAACCTCGGGGTCTCCTCCGCCACGGTGCGCAACGACATGGCCGCCCTGGAGGACGAGGGCTACATCATCCAGCCGCACACCAGCGCCGGCCGGATCCCCACCGACAAGGGCTACCGGCTCTTCGTCGACCGCCTCGCCCAGATCAAGCCGCTCTCGGGCGCGGAGCGCAAGGCGATCTCGACCTTCCTCGAGGGCGCGGTCGACCTGGACGACGTGCTGCGCCGCAGCGTGCGGCTGCTCGCCCAGCTCACCCGCCAGGTCGCCGTCGTGCAGTACCCGACGCTCTCCCGCTCGACGGTGCGCCACCTCGAGGTCGTCGCGCTCACCCCGGCCCGCCTCATGCTGGTGCTCATCACCGACACCGGCCGGGTGGACCAGCGGGTGGTCGATCTCGGGGACGTGCTCACCGACGACGACGTCGGGCACCTGCGCGCCCTGCTCAACTCCGTCCTGGTCGGGCAGCCGCTCACCACCGCGGCGGCCCGCGTCGCGTCGCTCCCCGAGGACGGGCCCGACCACCTGCGCCAGGTCATCACGACGCTGTCCTCGGTGCTGGTGGAGTCGCTCGTCGAGCACCCCGAGGAGCGCCTGGTGCTCGGCGGCACCGCCAACCTCGCCCGGCAGGGCGCCGACGCCACCTCGCTGCGCGGGGTGCTCGAGGCGCTGGAGGAGCAGGTGGTCGTGCTGCGGCTGCTCACCGAGTCCAACGACCAGGCGCACGTCACCGTGCGGATCGGCGAGGAGAACGAGGCCGAGGAGATGTGGGCGACCTCGACCGTCTCGATCGGGTACGGACCCACCGCGGGGACGGCCCTCGGCGGCATGGGCGTCGTCGGGCCGACCCGCATGGACTATCCGAGCACGATCGCGGCGGTCCGGGCCGTCGCGCGCTACGTGGGGGAGATCGTCGGGGGCTCCTGACCCCACCCCCACCCGTTCCCCGGGGCGCCCCGAACGCCCGCACGACGACGAAGGACGACGAGGACCAGACAGCGTGGCCACGGACTACTACGACATCCTCGGCGTGAGCCGGGAGGCCGACGAGGCGGAGATCCGCCGGGCGTACCGCAAGCTCGCCCGCGAACTCCACCCCGACGTCAACCCCGAGGCCGCCGAGCGCTTCCAGCAGGTCAAGAGCGCCTACGAGGTGCTCTCCGACCCCGAGAAGCGCCGCATCGTCGACCTCGGCGGGGACCCGCTGGCCACCGCGTCGAGCGGCGGTGGCGGATTCGGCGGTTCCGGGTTCGGCGGCGCCGGCTTCGGCGGGCTCGGCGACATCATGGACGCGTTCTTCGGCGCGGCCGGGGGCGGTTCCGGGCGCGGTCCGCGCGGGCGGGTCCAGCCCGGTGAGGACGCGCTGATCCGCATCGACCTCACCCTCGAGGAGTGCGCCGCCGGCGTGGCCCGCGAGCTGACCGTCGACACCGCGGTGCTCTGCGAGCGGTGTGGGGGCGGCGGCGCGGAGGCCGGGTCGCAGCCCATCCCGTGCGACACCTGCGGCGGGCGCGGCGAGATCCAGAACGTCCAGCGGTCGTTCATCGGCCAGGTCGTCACCGCGCGGCCCTGTCCGGTCTGCCGCGGGCTCGGCGAGATCATCCCCAACCCCTGCCAGCAGTGCGGCGGCGACGGCCGGGTCCGCGCGCGGCGCACGGTCACCGTCCAGGTCCCGCCCGGGGTCGGCGACGGCATGCGCATCCGGATGGCCGGCCAGGGCGAGGTCGGGCCCGGCGGCGGCCCGGCCGGCAACCTCTACGTCGAGGTGTCCGAGGAGCCGCACGACTACTTCGAGCGCGACGGCGTCGACCTGCACTGCCACGTGACGCTCCCGATGACGGCGGCCGCGCTGGGGACGACGCTGCGCCAGCGGACCCTCGAGGGCGACGAGGAGCTGCACGTCGAGCCCGGCACCCAGCCCGGGACCGTCTACACGCTGCGGGGCAAGGGCATGCCGCGGCTGCGCTCGTCGGGGCGCACCGAGGGCCGCGGGGACCTGCTCGTGCACCTCGACGTCGGGGTGCCCGAGAAGCTCGACGCGCGCCAGACCGAGCTGCTGCGCGAGCTGGCCACGCTGCGCGGCGAGGAGCAGCCCGAGTACGCCGGGCAGCACCGCAACGGGCTGTTCGGGCGACGGAAGACGGCCGGTCGGGGGCGGTGAGCCCCGGGCCGGGATGGCAGCGAAGCGTCGTTGCTTGCATCCAGTGACAGGAAACCCACATCGTCGGGGTGACTGGTCCCGGCCGGCGCTGTTCCTCGTCGACAAGGCTCCCGGCATTCTGTCGAGCACGCCGATAGGGGGTGTGGTCACCGTGGACGGCCCCGAGGGCCGGCACGCGGCCGACGTGAAGCGGGTCAAGCCCGGCGAGGTCGTCCTGCTCGGTGACGGCGCCGGGACGCGGGCCCGCGCGGAGGTCACCGCCGTCGCGAAGGGGCAGGTCACGGCGACGATCCAGGAGCGCCGCCACGACGAACCCCCCGCCGTGACGATCACCCTCGCCCAGGCCCTCGCCAAGGGCGACCGCGGGGAGCTCGCCGTCGAGCTCGCGACCGAGGCCGGCGTCGACGGCGTCGTCCCCTGGCGCGCCGAGCGCTGCGTGACCCGCTGGGACGACGGCCCGCGCGGCGCCAAGGCCCTCGCCCGCTGGCGCGCCACCGCGACCGAGGCGGCCAAGCAGGCCCGACGGTCCCGGGTCCCGCAGGTCGAGGAGCCGGTCAGCACGCCGCAGCTGGCCACCCGCATCGCCGGATCCACGACGCTGCTCCTCGAGGCCACGGCGGCGGAGTCGCTCGCGACGGTCGCGCTGCCCGAGGCCGGGGAGGTCGTCCTCGTCGTCGGGCCCGAGGGCGGGGTGACGGACGCCGAGGCCGCCCGTCTCGCCGAGGCCGGCGCGACCCCGGTCCGCCTCGGCCCCGACGTCCTGCGCACCTCGACGGCCGCCGCCGTCGCGCTCGGTGCCCTCGGGGTCCGTACGGCCCGGTGGGACCGGTGATGTCCCGCCGCTCGGTGCTGGCCACGCTCACCGCCGCCGCCTCCGGCCTGCTCGCGGCCTGCACCGAGGGTGGCGCCGTCCCGCCCGCCCGGCCGGGCACGCCGGAGCCGACGACGCTGCGCTACGGCCCCGACCCCGCGCAGTACGCGATGCTCCACCTGCCGCCCGACGGCGGCGGGCGCCCGCTCCCCGTCGTCGTGATCCTGCACGGCGGGTACTGGCGCGCCCAGTACGGCCTGGAGCTGGGCACCCCGCTCGCGGTGGACCTCACCAACGCCGACGTCGCGGCGCTGAACGTCGAGTACCGGCGGGTCGGCGCGGGCGGTGGGTTCCCGACGACGTTGGACGACGTCGCGGCGGCCGTCGACCTCCTCGCCGGTCCGGCCGCCGACATCGCGCGGCAGGCCGGCCGAGGGCTGGACCTCGACCGCGTCGTCCTGCTCGGCCACTCCGCGGGCGGTCAGCTCGCGGTGTGGGCGGCGTCGCGGTCGCGCCTCCGGGCCCCCGCGCCGGGTGCCGGGCCGCGGGTCGCCGCCCGCGGAGTGGTGTCCCAGGCCGGGGTGCTCGACCTCGTCGCGGGCGCCGACCAGGGCCTGGGCGGGGGCGCCGTCGTCGACTTCCTCGGCGGGACGCCCACCACGCAGGCCGCCCGGTACGCCGTCGCCTCGCCCGCCGCGCTCGTCCCGGCCGCGTGCCCCGTCGTCGCCGTCCACGGCACCGCCGACACCACCGTGCCGCCCGACCAGAGCCGCCGCTACGTCGACGCGGCGCTCGCCGCCCGCGGCCAGGCGCGGCTGCGGATGCTCGACGGGGTCGACCACTTCCGGATCATCGACCCCGCCGACCCGGCCTGGCACGCCGTCCGCGACGAGGTCATGACGCTGCTCGGCTGAATCCCCCCGGGCCTCCCCGGGAGCGAACGGCACTCTCGCTGCGTCTGTGCGCCCGACCGGGCCGCTCGCTCCGAGTGGTGACCCGCGCGAAACCCCGTTGACCATCGGCGCCGACCGGGTATCGTCGCGATCACCATGGAGCTCTGACGACGTCCCGACCCTGCGCCGCGGCCCGATCCGTGCGCCCGCCGGGGTCATCGCTCCGTTCCCGGGAGACGTCGCGCATGTCTGCTCCCACCTCCACCTCCACCTCTGCGCCGCTGGTCGCCCGCGGCCTCGTCCGGACCTTCGCCGCGCGGCCGGTCCTCGACGGCGTCGACCTCGTCGCCGCACCGGGGACCCGCGTCGGGCTGATCGGCGAGAACGGCACCGGCAAGTCCACGCTGCTGCGGCTGCTCGCCGGCCGGGACCTTCCCGACGCCGGGTCGGTGCAGGTACCGGAGGACACGGTCTACCTGCCGCAGGAGCCCGCGCTCGACGAGACGCACAGCACCGTCGGCCGGATGCTCGACGAGGCGCTGCGCCCGCTGCACGAGGCGGTCGCCGAGCTGGAGCGCCTCGCCGAGCGGATGGCCGCGGGTCAGGACACCGGCGACGAGTACGACCGGGTCCTCGCCTGGGCCATCGCGCACGACGCGTGGGACGCTGACCGGCGCGCGGACGTCACCGCGGCCGCCCTCGGCGTCGCGGACCTCGACCGCGCCCGAGCGGTCGCGACGCTGTCGGGCGGTCAGCGCACCCGGCTCGCCCTCGCGGCCGCGCTGGTGCGCCGACCGGAGTGCCTGCTGCTCGACGAGCCGAACAACCACCTCGACGACGAGGCCCTCGACCTGCTCGAGCGGTCGTTGGTCGAGATGCCGGGCGTCGTGGTCGCGGCGAGCCACGACCGGACGTTCCTGGACCGGGTGGCGACGGAGCTGGTCGACCTCGACGCGGGCGAGCTCGGGACCGACGGTCGCGGTGGACGCCGCTTCGGGGGCTCCTTCACCGACTACCTCGAGGAGCAGGCGCGCAGCCGGCGGCGCTGGGAGGAGACGTGGGCCGCGCAGCAGGACGAGATCGCGCGGCTGCGCGAGAAGACCCACACCGACCTGCGCGCGATCGCCGCCGGGCGCGGCCCGACCGACAACGACAAGTTCATCCACGCCTTCAAGGGCGGAGGAGTCGAGCGGGCGCGGGCGCGCCGTGTGCACGACGCCGAACGACGCCTCGAGGTGGCCGAGCGCGCGGCCGTCCGGAAGCCGCCGGCACCGTTGGCGTTCCGCGGCGCGCTGACGACGGGAGCGGGTGCGGGCCGCGCGGTGAGCGTGCGGGGGCTGCGCGTGGACGGGGTGCCCGGAGCGGCGCCGCGCGTGGCGCTCGACCTCCTCGACGTGCCGGCGGGCGAGAAACTGCTGGTCACCGGCCCGAACGGGTCGGGGAAGTCGACGCTGCTCGCCGTCATCGCCGGCCGGCTCACCCCCGATGCCGGGCGGGTGGAGGTGACTGCCCGACGGATCGCGCTGGTCGAGCAGGATCCCGACGTCGGGCCGCTCGACCGCGGCGCGGGTGTCGTCTACGCGACCCTGGTCGGGGCGGCGACGGCCGAGGAGGTGCCCCTGCGGTCCCTCGGCCTGCTCCACCCGCGGGACCACGGCACCGCCGTCGGGGCGCTGTCGGTCGGGCAGCGGCGACGCCTCGCGCTCGCGGTCGCCGTCGCGGTGGGCCCCGACCTGCTGCTCCTCGACGAACCGACCAACCACGTCTCGCTGCGGCTGGCCTCGGAACTGGAGGAGGCGCTGGGTCGGGCCCCGGGCACCGTCGTCGTCACCTCGCACGACCGGTGGCTGCGCGCACGGTGGGACGGGCCGACGCTGGCACTCGGCAGCGCCCGGAGGTCCTCACGTCAGCAGAACGGTGTCGGGGGTGGCGGCTAGAGTGGATTCCGACAGAGACACCGCGGTCGACCAGTACCGGATCGCGGGCATCGACGACGCGGGGAGCGCAGGGCGTTCCCAGGCAGGAAGCAGGACCGATCTGCACGTGACCGGCCAGGGACCCACGCCAGAGCCCACCCCCGGGACCGCGACCACGTCCGGCGAGTCGCGCCTCGTCGTCCCCGAGTCCGCCCTGCTGACGTTGCTCGGCAAACGCGACGAGAACCTCCGCGAGGCCGAGGACCTCCTCGACGCGGACGTCCACGTGCGCGGCAACGAACTGACGCTCACCGGGGATCCGGCGGACGTCGGGTTCGCCGAGCGGGTGTTCGCCGAGCTCGTCGTGCTCGCCAGCCGCGGCCAGTCCATCGACCCGGACGCGGTGCGCCGCACGGTGCGGATGCTCTCCGAGGCGGAGGGCCCGTCGCCGGCGGAGGTGCTCAGCCTGGACATCCTGTCCCGGCGCGGGCGCACCATCCGGCCCAAGACGCTGAACCAGAAGCGCTACGTCGACGCGATCGACGTCAACACGATCGTCTTCGGCATCGGCCCGGCCGGTACCGGCAAGACCTACCTGGCCATGGCCAAGGCGGTCCAGGCGCTGCAGGCCAAGCAGGTCACGCGGATCATCCTCACCCGCCCGGCCGTCGAGGCGGGGGAGCGGCTCGGCTTCCTGCCCGGCACGCTCTCGGAGAAGATCGACCCCTACCTGCGCCCGCTCTACGATGCGCTGCACGACATGCTGGACCAGGAGTCCGTCCCGAAGCTGATGGCCGCAGGGACTATTGAAATAGCCCCTTTGGCCTACATGCGGGGCCGCTCTTTGAACGATGCCTTCATCATTCTGGACGAAGCGCAGAACACCACGCCGGAGCAGATGAAGATGTTCCTGACGCGGCTGGGCTTCGGTTCCAAGATCGTTGTCACCGGGGACGTCACGCAGGTCGACCTGCCGGGCGGCCAGGTGTCGGGCCTGCAGGTGGTGCGGCAGATCCTCGACGGCGTCGACGACCTCCACTTCGCCGAGCTGACCAGCGCCGACGTCGTGCGCCACCGGCTCGTCGCCGACATCATCGACGCCTACGGGCGCTGGGACGCGCGGGAGGGCGGGCCGAAGGCGGTCCCGAACGCCCCCCGCAACGGCCCGCCGCAGACGCGTCGCGACCGCCGGGGACGCTGAGCGCGATGAGCATCGAGATCGCCAACGAGTCCGGGGTCGACGTCGACGAGGCGCCGATCGTCGACGTCGCCCGCTACGCCCTCGAGCAGATGGGCGTGAGTCCGCTGGCGGAGCTGTCGATCCTGCTCGTGGAGCTGGAGCCGATGTCGGAGCTCCACGAGCGCTGGCTCGAGGAGCCGGGCCCGACCGACGTCATGAGCTTCCCGATGGACGAGCTCGACACCGCGAAGCGTCCTGACGCGCCGCCGAGCGGCCCGAGCCTGCTCGGCGACATCGTGCTGTGCCCGGCGTTCGCCCGGGACCAGGCGGTCTCGGCCGGGCACTCGCTCGACGACGAGCTGCACCTGCTCACCGTCCACGGCGTGCTCCACCTGCTGGGGTACGACCACGCCGAGACGGACGAGGAGAAGGAGATGTTCGGTCTCCAGGGCGAACTGCTCGCCGGCTGGCGTACCGAGGTGGCCGAGCGGGCCCGCGCCGAGCGGGAGCGCCTCACCCTGGAGCGCCAGCGCGCCGCGGACGCGAAGCTCCTCGGCACGGTCGGACTCGACGAGCCCCCCGGCGGACCGGACCCGACGTGACCGGGGCCCAGGCCGCCGAACTGGTCGTGGCACTGCTGCTGGTGCCGCTGGCCGGGGGGTTCGCGGCCGCGGACGCCGCGATCACCACCATGTCGCCGGCGCGGGTCGACCAGCTCGTGCGCGAGGGGCGGACCGGCGCGCGGGCGCTCGCGGCCGTCGTGGCGGACAAGCCCCGGCACCTCAACCTGGTGCTGCTGATGCGGCTGGCCTGCGAGTCCGTCGCGACGGTGCTGGGCGCCTACGTCGCGCTCCAGTTCGTCGTCATCGACGGGCTGGCGGTGACGATCGCCGCCGTCGTCGTGATCGTCGTGTCCTACGTGCTCATCGGCGTCGGGCCCCGCACCCTGGGCCTGCAGCACCCGTACTCGATCGGCCTCGCGGCCGCGCTGCCGATCCGCGCGCTCGTCCGGCTGCTGGGGCCGCTCGCGACGCTGCTGATCCTCGTCGGCAACGCCATCACCCCGGGTGGCGGGTTCCGCGACGGCCCGTTCAGCCACGAGGTCGAGCTGCGTGAGCTCGTCGACATTGCCGAGGCGCGGGGCCTGGTCGACGACGACGAGCGCTCGATGATCCAGTCGGTGTTCGAGCTCGACGACACCCTCGTGCGCGAGGTGATGGTGCCGCGCACCGAGATGGTGTGGATCGAGCGCGAGAAGACCGTGCGCCAGGCCCTCGCGCTCGCGCTGCGCTCGGGCTACTCCCGCATCCCGGTGATCGGCGAGAACGTCGACGACACGGTCGGCGTGGTCTACCTCAAGGACATGGTCCGGTTCACCACGTCGCACGCCAACGACCCCGGGAACGCACCGGCCGACCACCAGGGCGCCGTCGTCGAGATCATGCGCCCGGCCGCGTTCGTGCCGGACTCCAAACAGGCCGACGACCTGCTCCGCGAGATGCAGCGCACCCGCAACCACATGGCCCTCGTCGTCGACGAGTACGGCGGCACCGCGGGGCTGGTGACCATCGAGGACATCCTCGAGGAGATCGTCGGCGAGATCACCGACGAGTACGACACCGCCGAGCACCGCCCGCTCGAGCGTCTCGACGACGGGTCGCTGCGGGTGTCCGCGCGGCTGCCGGTCGAGGACCTCGAGGAGGCCACCGGTGTGGAGTTCGACACCGAGGACGTCGACACCGTCGGCGGGCTGCTCGCCCAGCGCCTCGGCCGGGTGCCGCTGCCGGGCGCCGAGGCCGAGGTCGGCGGGCTGCGGATGCGCGCCGAGGGCGGCGAGGACGCCCGGGGCCGGATGCGCATCGTGTCGGTGCTGGTGTGGGACCCGGACCCGGACCCGACCCCCGCGACGGGCAGCGGCACCGACGACGGGCATGGTGGTGGCGCCGAGGAGACGCGCGAGTCCGGGCTGGTGGGAGCCCGGGGAGAGGAGCACCGTGGCTGACGCGCCGCGCGCAGGGGCACCGAGCAGGATCGGATCCGTCCCCGGACCGAGCCCGCGCCACGACGTCGTCGTCGTCGGGGGCGGGATCGTCGGGCTCGCCGTCGTGACCGCCCTGCTCGACGCCGGCCACACCTCCGTCGCGCTGGTCGAGCGGGAGTCCTCGCTGGCCGCGCACCAGACGGGGCGCAACTCCAACGTCATCCACTCCGGCCTCTACTACGCCCCCGGCTCGCTGAAGGCGCGCCTCGCCGTCGAGGGCTGCGCGGAGACCAAGGCCTTCTGCGCCGAGCACGACCTGCCCTACCTCGAGTGCGGCAAGGTCGTCGCCGCCACCGACGAGTCCGAGCTGGGCCGCATGGACGAGCTGGTCCGGCGCGGGCGCGCGAACGGCGTGGAGGTCCACGAGCTCGACGCCGCCGGGGTGCGCGAGCGCGAGCCCGCGGTGTCGGCGGTCGCCGGGCTGTGGGTCCCCTCGACCGGCATCTGCGACTACGAGGCGATCACCCGGCGGCTCGCCGAGCTCGCCGTGGCCCGCGGGGCGGTGCTGCACACCGGACGGGCGGTGCGCTCCACGGTGCGCCGGCGCTCCGACGTCGTCGTGCACACCGACGGCGGGGAGCTGCTCGCCGGGCAGGTCGTGGTCTGCGCGGGGCTGCGCTCCGACGAGATCGCGCGGGCTTCCGGCTTCGACCCCGGGGTGCGCATCGTGCCCTTCCGCGGCGAGTACTCCGACCTGCGCGGCCCGAAGGCCGACGCGGTGCGCGGCCTGGTCTACCCGGTGCCCGACCCGGCGTTCCCGTTCCTCGGGGTCCACGCCACGCGCGGCGTCGATGGCTCGGTCCACGTCGGCCCGAACGCCGTGCTCGCCCTGGCGCGGGAGGGCTACGACTGGCGGACGCTGAAGGTGCGCGAGCTCGCCGGCACGCTCACCGACCCCGGGTTCCTGGCGCTCGCCGCGAAGCAGTGGCGCTACGGGCTGGGGGAGATGCAGCGCTCGCTGTCGAAGGCGGCCATGGCCAAGGCGGTCTCGAAGATGCTGCCCGGCACGACGGCGGACGACCTGCACCCGCCGCACGACGTCATGCGCCGCGCCGGGGTGCGGGCCCAGGCGGTCCGGCCCGACGGGTCGCTCGTCGACGACTTCCTGTTCGTGCAGGACGGCCGCTCCTCCGGGGGCGACCCCACCGTGCTGCACGTGCTCAACGCCCCGTCCCCGGCCGCGACGGCCGCCCTGCCCATCGGGCGCGAGATCGTGGCGCGCCTGGAGGGCAAGGACGTGGCCGCCGCGTGACCTGGCCCGAGGGGTTCCGCTCCGGGTTCGCGTGCTTCGTCGGGCGGCCCAACGTCGGGAAGTCGACCCTGACGAACGCGCTGGTCGGCCAGAAGGTCGCGATCACCTCGTCGCGCCCCCAGACGACGCGGCACGCCATCCGCGGCATCGTCCACCGCGAGGACGGGCAGCTCGTGCTCGTCGACACCCCCGGCCTGCACAAGCCGCGCACCCTCCTGGGTGAGCGGCTCAACGACGTCGTGCGGACGACGTGGGCCGAGGTCGACGTCGTCGGGCTCTGCGTGCCGGCCGACCAGGTGATCGGTCCGGGGGACCGGTTCATCGTCTCCGAGCTACGCAAGGTCGCCGACCGGACGCCGCTGATCGCGGTGCTCACCAAGACCGACCTGGTGAGCCGTGACGTGGTCGCCGAGCGGCTGATGGCGCTCTCGCAGCTCGCGGACTTCGCCGAGATCGTCCCGGTCTCGGCCGCGAAGGGGGAGCAGGTGTCGCTGCTCACCGACCTGCTGCTCGCCCGGATGCCGCCCGGCCCGCCGCTCTACCCCGAGGGCGAGCTCTCCGACGAGCCCGAGACGACGATGATCGCGGAGTTCGTCCGCGAGGCGGCGCTGGAGGGCGTGCGCGACGAACTGCCGCACTCGCTCGCCGTCGTCGTCGAGGAGATGGAGGAGGGACGCCCGCTGAAGATCCGAGCCGAGATCTTCGTGGAGCGGCAGTCCCAGAAGGCCATCGTGATCGGGCGTGGGGGTTCGCGGCTCAAGGACGTCGGGACGAACGCCCGGCAGCAGATCGAGGCGATGCTCGGGGTCAAGGTGCACCTCGAGCTGTTCGTCAAGGTGGCCAAGGACTGGCAGCGCGACCCGCGGCAGTTGCGGAAGCTGGGGTTCTAGGTGGCCTTCGGCCTCGTGAGCACTTTCCGGGGTCATAGCCCCGGAAAGTGCTCACGGGCGCGGAGCGCACCGGGTGGAAGGATGGGCCGGTGGGCCTCTACCGCGACACCGGTGTGGTGCTGCGGTGTCAGAAGCTCGGCGAGGCGGACCGCATCGTCACCCTGCTGACCCAGCACCACGGCAAGGTGCGGGCCAGCGCGAAGGGCATCCGCCGCACGACCTCGCGGTTCGGGGCGCGCCTGGAGCCCTTCGGGCACGTCGACCTGCAGCTGCACACCGGCCGGAGCCTCGACATCATCACGCAGGTCCAGACGATCGACGCGTTCGGCGGCGGCCTCGTCGTCGACTACCCCCGCTACACCGCCGGCTGCGCACTGCTCGAGACCGCCGACCGGCTCACCCCGGAGGAGGGCGAACCGGCGCGGGAGCTGTTCCTGCTGCTCGTCGGTGCGCTGCGGGGGCTCGCGGGCGGGCAGCGTGACCCGCACCTGGTACTCGACGCGTACCTGCTGCGCGCGATGGTGATCGCCGGGTACGCGCCGGCGATCACCGAGTGCGCCCGCTGCGGCACCGAGCCCGAGACCCCCCTCGACGCGCCGGAGGGCACCCACGGCTTCCACCGCCGGTTCGCGATGACGGCGGGTGGGGCGGTGTGCGACGTGTGCCGGCCGGGCGGTGCCGTCGTCCCGTCGTGGTGGACGTGGCGGCTGCTCGAGGCCCTGCGCGCCGGCGACTGGGAGGCCGCCGAACAGCGCCCGCCCGACGCCCGCCGGGACGCCGCCGGCCTCGTCGCCGGCCACCTGCAGTGGCACCTGGAGCGGCGGCTGCGCTCGCTCCCGCTGGTCGACCGGCGCGGGGTGCCCCGGGTGGATCTCGACGCCGCCGCCCCG